>NZ_QTQJ01000029.1:0-87090 GCF_003853795.1 Burkholderia sp. Bp8991
AGCCGGCCAACCCGATGATCCTGATCGAGCCGACGCTCGTCACGCGCGACAACGTGAAGGCTTACAAAGGCTGGAGCAGCCCGCGCTGATCGCGCGACGCGACCCGCGATTCCTGGCGGTGCCGGTCGGTGTCGGGCGCGTCGCCGCGCGCGGACACCGGCCCTGCCCGTCCGTTCACCCCAACCGCCGCGCGACACGCCGCGGCACATGGTCTCGACACAACGACGACGTTCCCCCGCCGGGCCGTATTCGGCGAAGCGCTGACCGACTTCATCCGTGATGACCCGCGGCATTGGCGCAGCGTCGCCGGCGGTTCATGCTGGAACGTGGCGCGCGGCTCGGCGTGCCGACCGCCTTCGCCGGCATGGTCAGCCGCGCTGATTCGGCGGCACGGGAAACACCAGGCAGAGCATGCTCGCCACCCGGTCACGCACCACGCTTCCCGCCGTTACCGCGCGCCTGCAGCAGTTGCAGGCTCTCGTCGACACTCAGTTCGGACATCGCATCGTCGCGCAGCGTATCGTCGGTCGCGCGGCGCAGCGCATGCAACGCGTGCTCCTTGAGCCGCACGATCGCGAACTGCAGCCCGCGTGCCGCGCATTCGGCGGCGAACGTGCGCAACGACTCGATCGTCGTGCCGTCGACGTCCGGCGTTTCCTCGAGACTCAGCATCACGGTATGCGTATCGGGCGCGGCCTTCATCAGCACGCGCACGCGATTGAGCATCCGGTCGGCGTTCGCGAAGAACAGCTGCGCCTCGGGCCGCACGATCAGCACACCGGGGATCGGCTTCGCATCGGCGTGATTCGCGACGTCGACGAAATCGTGGCCGTCGCGCAGCCGGCCGAGTACGCTCACGTTCGGCTCCGACAACTTGCGCAGCGTCAGCAGCAGGTTCACGCCGATGGCCGCGAGCAGCCCGTGCAGCACGCCGAGCACGAGCACCGCGAGCAGCGCGGCGATCACGACGAGCCGGTCGCGATGCCAGACCCAATACGGCCGGAACACCGACGGATGCAGCGAGTGGCTGACCGCGAAGATCACGATCGCGGCGAGCACGGGCTCCGGCGTGCGCGCGAGTTGCGGCAGCAGCAGCCACACGATCAGCGCGACCACGCCGGCCGCCCACAAGCCCGCGAAACGCGACTGCGCGCCGGCCGCCTCGTTCGCGGACGTCGCCGAATAGCCCGCGCCGACCGGCATTCCGTGCAGCAGCCCCGACACGAGGTTCGCGCAGCCGATCGCGACCAGGTCGCGGTTCGCCGACACGCTGTCGCCGTGCTTCAGCGCGAAGTTGCGAATCGAACCGTACGACTCCGCATACAGGATCAGCATCAGCGCGAAGGCGAGCTCGACCGTCTGCATCCATGCGTTCCGGTCGAGATGCGGCAGCCCGAATTCGAGATGCCGGAAATCGATGTGTCCGACGATCGCGATCCCGTAGTGCTGCCAGTCGAACACATAGCCGGCCGCGATCGACAGCACGATCACGACGAGCGTCGCGGGCACGCGCGAGCGCCGCCCGAGCACGAACAGCAGCGCGAGCGCGGTCGCGCCGAGCGCGACGCTCGCGAGGTTTGCATGCGGTGCGCCGGTGACGAGGTCGAGTGCGACGCGCGGCGCATCGCTGTGCTGCACGGAGATCGCGAGAATCTTCGGCAGCTGCTTGATGACGATCGTCAGCGCCAGGCCGAACGTGAAACCGCGCAGGACCGGACGCGCGACGAAATCCGACATGCCCCCGAGCCGCGCGACGCCCGCCAGGATGAACAGCACGCCGGTCATCGCGACGAGCGCGGCCGCGAGCGCGAGTTGCGCGGCAAGCGCCATCCCCGACTCGGCCAGCACGGTCGCGGCGAGCACGGCCGCCGACGACGACGTCGACGACACGATCGCAAAGCGACTGCTGCCGGTCAGCGCATAGACGACGAGCCCCGACAGCAGCGCGATCAGACCGGCCTGCGGCGGCAGGTTGGCGAGACCCGCGTATGCGACCGCCTCGGGAATCAGCAACCCGGCGATCGACAGGCCAGCCAGCGCATCGAGGCCGATGCGCTGCGTGGGCGGCGGCGGCGCCGCATCGAGTGCAGCAAAATGCTCGGGATGCTGCAAGCCGGCATCCGGACGGGTCGGGGCAGTCGTCATGAGGCGGTAGGCGCCGGGGTGCGGGTCAGGGTTTGACGGCGATGACACCCGACCAGCCGGGCAGATAGCGCGCGTCCTGCTCGTGTGCGCGGCGCAGCGAGATGTCGAGCGCCTTCGCGAAGTTCTTGCGGATCTGATCGAGCGTCACGTGCTGGCGCAGGTAGTCGGCCCACAGGAATTCGCTGAACGGCGTCGCATCCTTCGCGTAGCCGCCGGCCGTGCGCAGCTCGCCCGCGAGGCTTCGATACGGATCGTCCTCGAGCCCCGTCAGCGCCTTCGGCAGTTGTGCGTAGTCGCGACGCGAGCCGTCCACGCCGAACGGATGCACCCACTGGTTGTGTTCCATCATCCGCCAGAAGATCGTGTCGTCGAGCCAGGACAGATCCTTCAGCAGCATCGCATTCACGCGCGCCTCCCCTTCCTCGATCAGCGCCAGGCCGAGATGGTGATGGTCGGTGATGTAGTGCACCCCGCCGGGGCCGAGGACGGCCGGAAACCAGTGCGACTCGATCGCCGCCTTGCGGGCACGCTTGTCGAGCGTCTTCCAGTGCTTGCGCTTCGCTTTCACTTCGCGATAGCCGACCGTCATTTGCGTCGGACGCAGCGCGTCAAGGCGGACGGGAATGAGATGAACGTCGTTGCCGAGTGCCATGGTCGTACCCCATGTTGCGAATTTCCGGCAACGATACTCCTGATCGTGCGAGCCGTTAATACGTCGCGACCTCGATACGCGTGCGCTTGACCATCTCTGACAACCGGTCGCGCCCGCACGCGACGCTATGCACGCAGGTCGTCGCGCTCGAGACGATGGCGAACGTAAGGAATGCCGTCGTGAACGACGCTCACGCGCCGCATCCCGAGCTTGCGCGCGACGTTCAGCGAACCCGAGTTCGCCTCCGCGATATCGGCGATCACGCGCGGCAGCCGCACGGTGTCGAACGCGTGTCGCACGACGGCCGCGGCGGCCTCGCACGCGATGCCGCGCCCCCACGCCACGCGCACGAGCCGCCAGCCGATCTCGACGTCGCGCGCGCCGCCCGCATAGTCGGGAATCAGCAGGATCCAGCCGATGAACGCGTCGGGCGCGGCCTTCTCGAAGATCGACCAGTAACCGAGGCCCGGCGGATAGGCGCGTGTGATCCGGTGCGTGACGAAGCGGCGATGTTCGTCGGGGTCGTGCCACGGCCCCGCGATGTAGCGCGTGACCTCCGGATCGCGATCCATCGCGATGCTCGCGTCGAGGTCGGCCAGCACGCGCGGGCGCAGCCACAGTCGCGCGGTCTCCAGGGCGGGCAGCGCGGCAACGGACGGTTCGGTCATCGGGGCTCCTGATTCGGTGGCGATGCGCATCGCGTGCATTACGTATCTGATACAAAAAACCTTCCGGAATGATACAGACGACTGTCGCTCGTCACGCACACGCTCATTTCCGTTTTCTCAACAGTTCATTTCGTAGGGATTATTCCCGATGCGCGGTTATCGCGCCCCGCATCGCACGGCGCCGCGGCCTACACTCGATCCATGCCCCCGCGCCGCGCGCCGGCCGGGCCGGCATCCGCCGGCAGAGTGTGCGCACAAGCCAACGAGGAGACCTCGGACATGAGCTGGACCCGCGAGCAACGCAACGTCACGATCGCCGCCTACCTGGGCTGGACACTCGACGCATTCGATTTTTTCCTGATGGTCTTCGTGCTGAAGGACATCGCCGCCGAATTCGCGTCGACGATCCCCGCCGTCGCGTTTGCGCTTACGCTCACGCTCGCGATGCGCCCGATCGGCGCGCTGATCTTCGGGCGGCTCGCCGATCGTTTCGGCCGCCGCCCGACGCTGATGGTCAACATCGCATGCTATTCGCTGCTCGAGCTCGCGTCGGGCTTCGCGCCGAGCCTCACCGCGCTGCTCGTGCTGCGCGCGCTGTTCGGCATCGCGATGGGCGGCGAATGGGGCGTCGGCTCCGCGCTGACGATGGAAACCGTGCCGACCCATGCGCGCGGCTTCGTGTCGGGCCTGCTGCAGGCCGGCTATCCGAGCGGCTACCTGCTCGCGTCCGTCGTGTTCGGCCTGCTCTACCAGACCATCGGTTGGCGCGGGATGTTCATGGTCGGCGTGCTGCCTGCGCTGCTCGTGCTGTACGTGCGCACGCACGTGCCCGAATCGCCGGCCTGGAAGCAGATGGAAAAGCGCCCGCGCCCGAGCCTCGGCGCCACGCTGCAGCAGAACTGGAAGCTCACGATCTACGCGATCGTGCTGATGACCGCGTTCAACTTCTTCTCGCACGGCACGCAGGATCTCTACCCGACCTTCCTGCGCGAACAGCATCACTTCGATCCGCACACCGTGTCGTGGATCACGATCGTGCTGAACATCGGTGCGATCGTCGGCGGCCTGTCGTTCGGCGCGATCTCGGAGCGGATCGGCCGCCGCCGCGCGATCTTCATCGCCGCGCTGATCGCGCTGCCGGTGCTGCCGCTGTGGGCGTTCTCGAGCGGCCAGCTCGCGCTCGCCGCCGGCGCGTTCCTGATGCAGATCTCGGTACAGGGTGCGTGGGGCGTGATCCCCGTCCACCTGAACGAGATCTCGCCCGACGAGATCCGCGCGACCTTCCCCGGCGTCGTCTACCAGCTCGGCAACCTGCTCGCGTCGGGCAACGCGACGATGCAGGCATCGCTCGCGGTCTCCCAGGGCAACAACTACAGTTTCGCGCTGGCGCTCGTGGCCGGTATCGTCGCCGTCGTGATCGCCGTGCTGATCCTGTTCAGCCGCGAACGGCGCGGCGTCGACATGACGCAATCGGTCAATACGCGTACCACCGCCGGATGAAGCCGCGCATTGCCGCGACGCACCATCGCGCGTGCCCCGTCCCGCCGGGGCCGCGCGACAGACTTTCCGCATCCGCACATCGAACTAGAGGAATTTGTCCAGATTCCGCGCTTGCCCGCGCCGTACGCGTTTTTTTATCTTAATAAAAACGGCTGTTTGAATCAGATAATCAAATCACCTGTTCGCGGCCGGGCAACCGGCATTGGGAGGCGGGACATGGCAGTCAGTCAGGAGGGGCGAGCGTCCGCGGGGCGACCGTCCGGGACGCGGTCATCCGGCAATCGGCAGACCGGCGGGACGAAGGCGCGCATTCTCGATGCGGCCGAGGACCTGTTCATCGAACATGGCTTCGAAGCGATGTCGATGCGGCAGATCACGTCGCGCGCGACGGTGAACCTCGCCGCGGTCAACTACCACTTCGGCAGCAAGGAAGCGCTGATCCACGCGATGCTGTCGCGTCGGCTCGACCAGCTCAACCTTGAACGCCTCGGCATCCTCGACCGCTTCGATGCGCAGCTCGGTGCGCACATCACCTGCGAGCACGTACTCGGCGCGATGTTCATTCCCGCGCTGAAGGCATCGCGCGACCCCGAGCGCGGCGGCCCCGCGTTCCTGCGGCTGATCGGCCGCGCGTACACCGATCCGTCGCCGTTCGTACGCAACTTCCTGACCGCGCACTACGCGAGCGTCGCCGGCCGCTTCTTCGATGCGTTCCAGCGCGCGCTGCCGCATCTGCCGCGCACCGAGCTCGGCTGGCGGCTGCACTTCGCGATCGGCGCGCTGTCCGGCGCGCTGGCCGGTGCCGAAACCGAAAGCCTGATCGACGAATTCTCGCAAGGCCGCACGATGAACGACGTGCAGATGATCGCGCGGCTGTCCTCGCTGATCGTCGCCGCGCTGAAGGCACCGATGCCCGACAGCGCGCAGTTGTCGATCTTCGCGGCCGTGCTCGACGATGCGGGCGCGAGCGAAGCGTTCGGGCTGTCGTCGAGCACGGCTGCTGCCGATACGGCGACGGCGCCTTCGGCGAGCTGATCGCACCAGGCCGCGCAGGCGGCGTTTCACGATTTGGGCGGCCCGGGCCGGCGTTGATGCGCCGGCCCGGGCCGAACGAATGTCATGCGGCGGGAGTCAAGGCAGGCTTGCTTTCGTCGACGAAAAGCATGGAGTACGAGTAAGCGCTGGAGTGCTGACTCTCACTGACTGCGAAGCATGGGCCGGGAGTAAGCGCTGAAGTGCCAACTCTCACCGACCGCAAAGCACGGGTGAGCGTAAGCGCTGAAGCGCCAACTCTCACCGACCGCGAAGCATGGGGTACGAGTAAGCGCTAAAGCGCTAACTCGTACCGACACCGGAGACACATCATGGCCTCATCCGCAGCAACCGCAGCGGCCCAGCTCCCGCCGAACAGCGACGGCATCTGGTACGCGTCGTATCCGCCCGGCGTGCCGCACGAGATCGACGTCACGCAATACGCATCGCTCGTGCAGTTCTTCGACGAATGCACGACGCGCTTCGCCGAGCGGGTCGCCTACGTGAGCGCCGGCGCATCGATGACCTACCGCACGCTCGCGCAGAAAGTCGACGCGTTCGCGTCGTATCTGCAAAGCACCGGCGTAAAACCGGGCGACCGCGTCGCGATCATGCTGCCGAACACGTTCCAGTACCCGGTCGCACTGTTCGGCACGCTGAAGGCCGGCGCGATCGTCGTCAACGTCAATCCGCTCTACACCGCGCGCGAACTCGCGCACCAGTTGAAGGACAGCGGCGCGCAGACGATCGTCGTGTTCGAGAACTTCGCGCGCACGCTGCAGGACGCGCTGCCGGAAACGCAGGTGAAGAACATCATCGTCACCGCGCTCGGCGACCTGCTCGCCGACGGTTTCAATGCGAAGGGACGCCTGATCAATTTCGTGCTGAAGCACGTGAAGAAGCTCGTGCCGGCCTACAACCTCCCGCGGGCGATCCGCCTGCGCTCCGCCCTCGCACTCGGCGCACGCGGCAAACCGCAGCCGGTGCAGACGACCCGCGACGATCTCGCGTTCCTGCAGTACACCGGCGGCACGACCGGCGTCGCGAAAGGCGCGATGCTCACGCACGGCAACCTGATCGCGAACCTGCTGCAAGCGAAGGCGTGGATCGCCGACCAGGTGTCGGGCGACGTCGAGACCGTGCTCACGCCGCTGCCGCTCTATCACATCTATTCGCTGACGGTGAACGCGTTCATCTTCATGGGGCTCGGCGGACGCAACATCCTGATCGCGAACCCGCGCGACATGAACATGGTGATGAAGATCATCCGCAACGAAACGTTCACCGGGATCACCGGGATCAACACGCTGTACAACGCGTTCCTCGACAACGACGAATTCCGCAAGCGCGACTTCTCGAAGCTCAAGCTCGCGATGGCGGGCGGCATGGCGATGCAGCGCGCGGTCGCGGAACGCTTTCAGCAAGTCACGGGCCGGCCGATCGTCGAGGGCTACGGGCTCACCGAATGCTCGCCGATCGTCACGATGAATCCGGTGAACCTGAGCGACATGGCCGGGTTCAGCGGCTCGATCGGCCTGCCCGCCCCGTCGACACTCGTGCGCTTTCGCCGCGAAGACGGCACCTGGGCCGCCGTCGGCGAGCCGGGCGAGCTGTGCGTGCACGGCCCGCAGGTGATGCGCGGCTACTGGCAGCGGCCCGACGAGACCGCGAAGGTGATCGACGCCGACGGCTGGCTCGGCACCGGCGACATCGGCGTGATGGACGAGCGCGGCTTCATCCGCCTCATCGACCGCAAGAAGGACATGATCCTCGTGTCGGGTTTCAACGTGTATCCGAACGAGATCGAGGAAGTGCTGGTCATGCATCCGGGCATCAGCGAAGCCGCTGCGATCGGCATCCCGGACGAAGTACAGGGCGAACGGATCAAGGTCTTCGTCGTGCGCCGCGACCCGACGCTGACGGTCGACGACGTGCTCGCGCACTGCCGCAAGAACCTGACCGGCTACAAGATGCCGAAATTCGTCGAGTTCCGCGATGCGCTGCCGCAGACCAACGTCGGCAAGATCCTGCGCCGCGCGCTGCGCGACGAGGAACTCGCCAGGATCAAGGCCGCGAAGCAAGGCTGAACGATCCAACGCGCCCGGAGACGCTGTCGATGAACGAAGGAACGAAGCGCCGCGCGCGGTACGCCGCCGCGGCACTCGCGTGCGTGCTGTCGCTCGCGCAAGCCGGCCTGCACGCCGAGGAAACCGCCGATGCCGCGAGCGCGGTACAGGAGGCCGCACTGCCGGCGGAGCTGGCGAAGGTCACGCGCGAGCCGGTCGCGCAGCAGGCGCGCTGGCTGCGCACGGCCGCCCAGCGCGGCGTGCTCGCGCAACTCGACGACGCGACGCTCACGGCCCTGTTCAAGGCCCTCGATCCGCTCGCCGTGCCGCTCTATATCCGCAATGGTCCCAACGGCTATCCGTCGTACCAGTTCACGATGGTGCGCCAGGAACGCATCAGCGGGAAATGGTCCGACACGCCCGACCGCATGCTCGTGAAGACGACCCGCGAACCGTTGCGCGTTTATGCGAAATGGCTGCCGGGCGGCGCGCATGCGGGACAGGAGACGATCTACGACACGACGCGGCGCAAGGACGAGATGTACGGCCATCTCGGCGGCCTGCTCGGCAAGATTCCGTTGTGGACGGCGCTCGACGGCGCACTCGCGCGTGCGCAGTCGAATCACCAGGTGAAGGATCTCGGCACCGAGTTCATCACGAACCTGTACCTGACCGAAGGAAGGAAATACCAGGAAGCCGGCGTGCAGCGGCCGACCCAGGTGGAGGCGAAGACGATCGGCGGTGTGCGCGTCGTCGCGCTCACCTACGAGACGCCGACCGGCCGGCCGCAGTTCTACGCGAAAAAGGAAATCCTCGGGCTCGACCTGCACGCGCCCTACTTCAGGACCATCGAATCCTATGACAACGACGGCAGGATCTTCGAACGGATCGTCGTCGAGAAAATCGCGCCGGCGACGCTCGACGAATCCGCGTTCGACCCGAAGAACCCGGACTATGCGTTCTGATCGTCACCGGCGCCGGCGCCACGCAGGTCGCGCTCAATCATCATCGTCGTCGTGGTGATGCTTGTGCCAATGCTTGTAATAGTGCTTGCGCCATTTCCGGTAGCCGTCGTCGTCCTCGTCGCCGTAGTAGCCGTATCCGTAACCCGGATAAGCGACCACCGCAGGCTGGGGCGCCACATAGACCGGTGCCGGCTCGACATAGACCGGTGCCGGCTCGACATAGACCGGTGCGACCGGCACGCCAATGCCCACCGACAGGTCGACGCGCCCCGCCATTGCACTGCCGGAAGCGAGCAACGCCACACTCCCGATCCACACCGCCAATCCCCTCTTGTTCATGTTCCCCTTCCCGGATCCGCCGGCCTGCCCGGCATGCGCGTGGAATGTAATCCCGCCGCGCGCCCCCAGGTGCTACGCCATTGCGAGATTCGTAACGCGACGTAACGAAACGGCACTAGCCATTCGACCGAATCGCGAAAATGCACGGGAACGTCTATAGTGGGTTACGGTTCGACACAATCACGACTGCGCGCTGGTGGAACGAACAGGGTAAAATCCCGCCAAACACTTGGTGGGCAACCACGCCACACACGCACAACATATTCTCTGACGCAGGCTCCTGCCGCACCTCAATGGCCAATCCCGCAGAATCCCATCCGCAAAACGACTTCATCAATTCGGCGCGCAAGGAACGTAAGCGCGTTGAAATCTATCTCGTCAACGGCATTCGTCTGACGGGATGTATCGAGTCGTTCGACCAGTACCTGGTGATGCTGCGCACCCCCGTGGGTCTGCAAGGCATCTACAAGCGTGCGATTTCCACGATCCAGCTCGACACGGGCGGCTCGCGCCCGGGCGGCGGCGGTCCCCGCGGCCCGCGGCCCGGCGGTCGGCCGGGCGGCCGCGAAGGCGGCGGCCACAGCCCGTACGGCTCGCATGGCGGCTCCCGCGAATCGCGTGGCGACGGCGGTGGCTACGGCTCGCGCGAGCCGCGTGAAGGTTACGGTTCCCGTGAACCGCGCGAGGGTTATGGCGCGCCGCGCGAGCCCCGCGAAGGCTATGGCTCCCCGCGCGAAAGCTACGGCGCACCGCGCGATGCCGGCGACGCATCGGGCAACACGTCGCCGTCCGACGCACGCGGCGGCAACGGGCCGGTGATCGTCACGCGCCGCCGGCGAATCGTGCCGGACGGCCAGTAAAACAAAAGGGCAAGCCAGGCGGCTTGCCCTTTTTTCTGGCGGATCGGCGCGGCATGTCGCCGCACCGGCCGTGCCGTGACCGCTCAGTGTGCCGTCGTCGGCAAACCTGCGTCGGCCTCCCGCTGCAGCGAACGCACCTGCTGCTGCAACGCGCGCAGTTGCGACTGAAGCGCCGCCTGTTGCGCCTGCAGCGCCGCCGTTTCGTTGCGGACGCTCTTCTGGCGATCCGCAACCGCCGCCTGCTGCTCGCGGGCGATCGAGATATCGGCCTGCAGACGCCGCGCCCGCTCCTGCGCGACTTCGATCTGCCGGTCCGTCTGCACCTTCTGCGACTCCAGCTTCGCCGCACGCAGCTCGTTGACGGACAGCCGTTCCGCCTGACGCGAGAAATCGCGATAGATCGCTTCCGCGCGCGCTTCGTCGTAAGTCTTGATCACGCGCCAGAACGCCTTCTGCTGGAACAGCGCGACGAAATAGGAACCGTCCTTCACGCTGAACAACTGGCTCGCGCCGTAGCTGCCGTTATAGCTGGTGCGCATTTCCGTCAGCGAATGCGCCTGGATCTGGCGCTGCAGTTCGTCAACCGTGCTCTGCCCCGTCGTCTCGCCTGCCTGCGGCTGTATCGAGGTTTGAACCTGTTGATCGATCACCGGAATCGCCGCCACCGGTGCCGACGCCTGCTGTACCGCCGGCGATGCATTGCCCGCCAATCCCTGCGCGAACGCGCCCTGCATGCCTCCCATCATCGCGAGCAACACCCACGCCCGCCCCAACCCCGTCATATGGCTCATGAATTTTGATTCCTGCCCGTGTCGTTGTAATTCAGCGCGATTTTATCGCATTAATTATTCGCTTTCGCGGGTCTCGGGCTCTTCGTCGAAGATCTGATATTTGCGCATCTTTTCCCACAGCACCTTCCGGCTGATGCCGAGCTGCTGCGCCGTATCCTGGCGTCGCCAGCCGTTTGCGTCGAGGGCCGCGATCACGCGGCTGCGCTCGTTCATGTCCCACTTGCTGCGGTCGACGAAGACCTCCGCCGCGCTCTCCGCCGGCACCGGCTGCGCCGCATTGCGCGCATGCGCGACCAGCCGCTGGAGTCGCGCGGCGTCCCAGCCGGCCGTTTGCCGCACCGTCACGCCGACGCGCTCCGCAAGGTTGCGCAGTTCGCGCACATTGCCGGGGAAATAGCTGTCCGCGACCGCATCCGCGAGCCAGTAAGGCAGGTCGGACAGTTGCGCGAGCCGTTCGTCGCCCACCACCTCCGCGACGAACGACTTGAACAGCGCGATCTTGTCGACCGCGCCCCGCTCTTCCAGCGACGGAATGCTCAGTTCGATCACCGCGAGCCGGTAATAGAGATCCGCGCGGAACAGGCCTTCCTTCACGAGCTGCGGCAGCTTCTTGTTGCTGGCCGCGACGAGACGGAAATCGACCTTGATCGGCGTCGTCGCGCCGACCCGCAGCACGGCGCCGTCCTCGAGCACGCGCAACAGCTTGACCTGCTGATACAACGGCAGATCGCCGACTTCGTCGAGGAACAGCGTGCCGCCCGCCGCCTGCTCGAAATAGCCTTTATGCGCAACAACCGCGCCGGTAAACGAGCCTTTTGCGTGCCCGAAGAACAGCGATTCGAACAGGCCGTCCGGAATCGCACCGCAGTTGACCGGCACGAATTCGCCGTCGCGGTAGCGCGAATGCTTTTCGTGGAGTAATTGCGCGATGCGTTCCTTGCCGACGCCGGTTTCGCCGTGCAGCAGCACGTTGGTGTCGCAGTCGGCGAACATATCGACCTCGTGCAGCAGCGCCTGCATCGACTCCGAGTGCGCGACGAGTTCGGACGGCCGCAGCGTATCGGCCGCATGCGCGCGCAGCTGCGTGACGAGCTTGCCGATCATCCCGCGCAGCTCGGCGCACGTGAAGTCGAGCGGCAGGATGTGCGAATAGTCGGGCGGATACTGCGACGCGTCGTGGTCGCGCGCCGCGCCGACCCAGACGACCGGCATGCCGATGTTGGCCTGCCAGTCGCGCAGGAACGCCGCACCGGTCTCGATCATCGTCACGCTGATGATCGCGAGCGATGGCCGCAAGGCGGCGCGCTCCGGCGAGATTTCCGCATTGTCGGCGCGGATCACCTCGACGTCGAAGCTCGCCATGCAGCGGGCAACGCGGTCGACAATGTCCGCCTTGCCTTCCCAGACGTACAGGTCGAGTTCTGCGATTGCGGAGGGGGTTCTCATCGTTGATGCTTTCAATGAACGATTTGCGGGGCGTTGCAAGTCAGACTGTGTTGTATCACGGTCAGCTGGCCGATCTGCAATCCCAATGCCGTCAGCAATGGTGTCACCAGCGTATTGAGCAACGGATTGACTAGGCCGAGCAGCAACGGAATGAGCTGCCCCGTCAGCGGCTGAAGAATCACGGTCAGGATCGATAGATCCAGCCCCAAGACATTCAGTTGAAGCGAGGTTGTATTCAACAGATTGGTCAGTTGCACATTGAGCGTATTGGTCGCCGTCGACGACGTGGTCCAGTTTGGCCCCGGCGACCATGAGGACGACGTGCACGCGCCGTTACTCGGCTTAGTATTGCAGAACGAGTATTGCGAATTGTTCGGATAAACGATCCCCGGCCCGCTTAACGCCAGGTTCGCGTTCAGCGCGCCCGCGCTCGAAGGCAACGGCGGCCCGCTGTAGATTGGTGTGCTGGTACTGCTCCCTACGTACGCGACAGGATTGGACAGCGTCAGGCCGACTTGCAGGGCCGAAAAATTGCCGAGAATTCCCGACGCCGACAACTTCGCAACAGGAATCGTGCCGGAGCTGGACGCGCAGCTCGGGGAATTGAGGTCGAGCTTGCCTCCGGTATTTTGTCCGGCGCAAATCATCGCCACACCCGGCAACGCCCCGAACGTCGCAGTGCTCGATGCAGGGGTCGACTGGCAACTCGTACTAGCCAGCCACGCGCGGCCGGGACCACCCGCGATGATATAGAGCGGTAAATGCGGCCCGGAAAGCTGTATCGTCAACAGCGGCAACAAGGGGGGAATCTGTAGAGGCAGCGGATCCGCCAGCACCTGCACGTCTGCGTAAATCCCGATCTCCGCTTGCGACGCCTGTGTGCGCCAGATGCCGTTCACTTGTCCGGCCTCGCCGATCCCGATCGACGGCGGTGCCAGCACCTGCAATTGCAGGCTGTTGACTCGAACCAGCGACGACACCGCTGAAATGAGCGGGCAAAACGGACTGCCGGGGCAGTTGCCTTGGCCGACCGACACCGTCAGCGCGCTGTTGTATGCCCCGACCTCCGCCGTCGTCAGCAACAGTTGAAGCACATTGATGCTTGCGTTCGCGGCCGCTTCCGCATTGCTGCCCGAGTATTGAAGGAGACTTCCCAAAGAGATCTTGTTGGCATTGACGTTGGCGCCAACACCGTTCTTCAGCGCGGTGAGTACCGTGCCCACCGTGGTATTGCTGCCGACCGCGGTGGCGGTGAGGTTCAGGATATCCGCTACGGTCAGATCGAGACCGAGCAACTTCCCGACGCTGGCTGTATTCGACATTCCGGCCGTGCCGAGCTGCACCGCCGCATTCGCCAACTGCCCAAGCGTGACGTTTGCTCCGGCCAACGCCTGGTAACTCGCCAAGCCAACATTGACGTTGGTCGTGGAACCCAGCAATCCGGTGAGTAGCGGATCGAGTATCGCGGACGACGAAGTATTCAGGTTGGCAAGCGTCGAACCGACGCTAAACGTGTCGATCGCCGCCGCACGCGCGGTAGCCGTCGCGGACACCACCGCTTGCCGCCCGCTCAACTGATACAACAACCCCAGGAAGAAGTAATTCACCTGCCGGTAGGCCGTAACCTGTGCCGCATTCGCCACGGACGACGCTGGCGTCACGTAAGCGGTCGACGGATCCCATCTTCCGCAGCTGACGGCAATCTGATCGTTTCCCGCGGTAGGATTTGCCGTCGCCGTGGTGCTGATCAACACAAATGCATAACCGTTGTCGTTGATGGTCGCACTCGTCGTCACATTGTGTTTCGCATCAGTCAGGCAACCGTTCGGATCGCTCGTCATCGGCTGCACTGCCGCCAACGCGGCGAGGTCCGCGATCCGCTGCAGATCCCGTTTCTGCAAATACAAATTCGCGATGTCGATCCCCCCGAGCACGACGACCGCGACCGTGACCCAGATCGCCGCCATGACGACGATGGAACCGCGTTGACGTCGCTTCCCCGGCCAGCGAGCCCCCCGCCGCCGAGGTCCATATGCTTGATCTGCCCGCATCGCCATCTCGCTTACTGCGCACCCTGCACGCCACCCGACATGCCGCCGGACGAACCGAGCTGCGTGCTCATCGACTGCGGAATCTTGTTCTTGAACGAATCGAGATAGCGCTGATAAACGACCGATGCGACGTCGCCGAGCATCGGCTGCGTCGGTGCCGCTGCTCGATTGTCTCGTTGCATCGACAGCCACTCCTTCGTCGAACGGTCGACGTCGGATGCAGCCGGTGCCGTTCCCTGTTGCGCCTGTGCGGCTGCAGTGCCCATCGCCACGCCCATGATCGCGCTCAACACCGCGACGCGGCCCGCAAGCGTGTTTCGATAATGTCTATTGTTCATGTCGTTCCCCGCCTGTCTATTCATTGTGCAAACCGTTGCAGCAGCGGCACGGTCTGGTCATAGCCGAAATTGTTTGCCATCGGCGTGATCGGTGCGGCCGCGGAGCGCCGCGACACCACCGGCGGAGTCGCGACCGCACGCTGCTGCGCACGTGCCGCGGCAGCGATTTTTGCGGCATCGCCGACGATGTCCTTGCGGATATCCGTCGGAAGATGCTGCTGGTTCATCAGCCGCTGCGCGTCTTGGGTGCGCCCGGCAGCAAGCAGATACAGCGCGAGGTTGCTGACGATTTTCGGGTTGCGTTGATCCAGTTCCGCCGCCTTCATCAGCGGCACCCGCGCGCCGACCACGTCGCCATTACGCAATTTCGCATAGGCGAGATCGGACAGCAGCGACGCGTCGGTCGGCGCGAGTTCGGACGCCTGCGTCAGTGCCTGAACTGCCTGACCGAAATCGCCGGCCGCACCGGCGATCAGCCCGAGCCCGCGGTAACCACGCGCGGCGAGCGGCGTCTTCAGCAACTGTGTGTATGCAGCCGCGCTCGCAGCCGGCTGGTCGGTCATGCGCAGCGCATCCGCGCGCAGCAAGATCGAGTCCGGCGACACGCCGTACGCCTTGTCGTATGCGTCGATGTGCGCAAGCGACGCGTAATAGAGACCCTGTGCCTGCATCCGCTGGATCAGACCGAGATACATCGCGGGCGTATCCGGCACCGCCTGTTTCTGGTCAGCCGCCTGAATCAGCGCCGCGCGTTCGGTCTGGGCACCGACGCCGTACCCGCTTTCCTTGGTCGCACACGCGGCAAGCAGCAGCACCGCCGTCGCCATACTTGCATGCCTCGCCACCCTGCTTATCCGCTTCATCGTCTTTCCTTCCAACCATCAATGACGCGCCGACAGCGCATGCGTCACTGCCAGAAACCCGGGGCCCGCCGTCACGATCAGCAGTGCGGGCAACAGCGTCAGGACCATGACACCCGTCATCTTCACGGTCAGCCGACCGATCCGCTCGCGCAGCATCGCGCGGCGCGTCTCGCGCAGCCGGTCGCCGAACTGCTTGAGCGGCTCCTGCACCGCACCGCCGTGCTTGTCGACCTGCACCATCAACCGGGCAATCGCGCGCAAGTCCTCGTTGTCGAACCCGCCGGACAACCGCTGCATCGATTGGTCGCGAGTGCGTCCCGCCGCAAACTGGCGCTGCGCGATTCCGACCTCGGACGACAGCACCGGCATCATCCCGCGGAAATCGTTCGTCACGACCTGCAGGCTCTGATCCAGCGACAGTCCGACGCCCTGTAACAGGCGCAGCATGTCGACGAACAGCGGCAGTTCATCGACGACGCTTTGGCGACGGGCGGCGGCACGGCGCTGCACGAATAGCTTCGGCAGCATGAAGCCGAGCCCGAATGCAGCGAACATCCCGACCATCCAGTAGCCGCCCTTCATTCGTCCGCTTGCGAATATCGCGAACAGAAGCGGCAACCCTATCCCGCACGCGATCCGCGCGCTCAGGAACAGTCCGCGCGTGCGCGTGTCGACGTAGCCGCATTGCTCGAGAAGACGGCAATCCTCGTCCGCGACGATATGCTTGCCAACTCCGGTATCGAGCCAGCGCATCCCTGCCGCCGACAATCGTGCAAACAGTCGCTCGATGCGCTGGCGGCCGCGCGTGTCCGGCTTCGCGTCAGCGCTGTCATCCGCCGCGCTCCGTACCTTGGCCGCTTCGAGTGCTGCCATACGCTGGTCGAGCGCCGCGGCCAGCGCACGTTCGGCACGCGACGCGGCGCTCGCACGCAGCAACGCGACCACTCCAAACAACAGGACACCCAGCGCGCCGAGCGCCAGAGCAATTGATCCGATCTGAGTTGCCGTCATCGCATCACCTGAGTCGAGCCATTCGATACAGCCACACGCTCCCCGCAACCTGCAGCAGAAACGCGAAGATGAGAAGCGTGCGTCCGCCCGGATCAAGCCACATGCCTTGCAGATACTTCGGATTGTTCATCACGACAAAGCTGCCGATCGCGATCGGCAGCATCACGAGCACGAACGCCGACAGCCGTGTCTCCGCCGACATCGCCGTCAGTTCGCGTTCCGCTTGCTCCAGGTCGCGCATGAACACGGCCATGCGCTCGAGCATCACGTCCGCACGGCCGCCATATTTGACCGACAATCGCAGCACGGATCCGAGAAGTTCGAATTCCTTCGTCCGGTAGATCTTCGCGATATGAAGCATCGCGCGATCGATCTCGACACCCGTGCGCAACATCCGGGACACGTGGTCGAGACACCCCCGCAGCGGCTCATCCGTCGTCAGCAGCGCTGCCTGGAATGCGGCCGGCACGCTGTTGCCGAGCGTCACCAGTCGCACGATCCCGTCGAGAAACGATGGAATCTGCCGGACGATTTTCAGTCGACGCCGCTGGATGCGCGATGTGAGCCAGATGCCGAAAATCGCGCTCCCGCAGACAAGCGCAGCGAAACACGCGAGCACGCCGCCGCGGCTGCCCGCGATTGCCGCAACCGTCACGAGAGCCGCCAGCGCGACGATCGCCTTGCCGCGTGCCCCTTCGATCCCGGCACGGTTCACGAGGTCGGTCAGATACTCCGTCGCCATCGCAAGCCAGTGCACCCAGAAAGCACCGGATGCCGCATTGCGCGCGCCACTGGATGACGACACGGCACGCGGCGCCGCGGATGCTGCCGGTCTTGCAGCCGGTGCCGCCGCGCGTGCGCCGGGCTCCAATCGACTGTCGATGAAGCGCTTCGCATCAGTCCGCACGCGCCGGGTTTCCGCATGTCGCCACAGCATCAGTGCCGATGCAACACACAGCATCGCGACCGCGAGCATCCAGATCGTCGCGCTATACATTGAAGCCCCCGCCGCGACCGAAACCGCCGCCGAACCCGCCCAGGCCGCTGTTCGTCAGCGTCTGGCGGAAACGCGCGAGCTTCGGCGAATGCGGATGAATGCCCAGCGACTCCCAGTGATCGACTTCCTCGCCCTCCGGCGTGACGCGCGCTTCGTAGCGATACAGCTCCTGCGTCGCGATGATGTTGTCGGACAGCCCAGTCACTTCGGTGATCGACAGAATCCGGCGGCGCCCATTCGACAGGCGTCCGATCTGCACGATGAAGTCGATCGCGTTCGCGATCTGGCGACGCAGGCTCGATTCGGTCCCCTGGAAGCCCGCGAAGCCGGCGAGCATCTCGAGACGGTACAGGCACTCGCGCGGCGAACTCGCGTGCACGGTGCCCATCGAGCCGTCGTGGCCCGTGTTCATGGCCTGAAGCATTTCGAGCACTTCACCGCCGCGCACTTCGCCGACGATGATCCGGTCCGGACGCATCCGCAGCGTATTGCGCAACAGATCGCGAATCGTCACGACGCCACTACCGTCGAACCCGCCCGGCCGGCTTTCGAGCCGCACGACGTGCGGGTGGTTCAGCGACAGTTCCGCCGTATCCTCGATCGTCACGACACGCTCGGCCTCCGGAATGTGGAACGCGAGCGCATTGAGCAGCGACGTCTTGCCCGAGCTCGTGCCGCCCGACACGAGCACGTTGCAGCGGGCCTCGACCGCCGCCTCGAGCAATGCACCGATCTCTTCGTTGTACGTGCCGTTGCCGAGCAGGTCCGAGGGCTTGAGCGGGTCCTTGCGGAATTTCCGGATCGACACGATCGGGCCGTCGATCGACAGCGGCTCGATCACGACGTTCACGCGGCCGCCGTCGGGCAGTCGCGCGTCGACCATCGGGTTCGATTCATCGAGACGGCGCCCGATCGGCGCGAGGATCCGGCGCACGATTCGCAACAAATGCGCGTTGTCGGTGAAGCGCACCGGCAGCTTCGCTAGTATCCCGTGACGCGACACGTACACGTCGTTGTAGCCGTTGATCAGGATGTCCTCGACCGCCGGATCCGCGAGCAGATCCTCGATCGGCCCGAAGCCCGCGAGTTCCTTCGTCAGCGCTTCCGCAATCGCACGCACCTCGTTCTCGTTGAGCGGAATGCGGCGCAGGCGCACGAAGCTGTCGATCTCGAGATCGACGAACTGATTGATCGCCTGGCGCGACCATCGGCCGAACTCGGCGCCCAGCTCCTCGATACGCGTCAGCAGGTGCTCGTGCGCGGCATTCTTGATGTCGTGGAATTGCTGCGTCTGGGAGAACGGCGCTGCGCCGTCGGCGAATTGAATGTCGTGTGCCATCGGTTACGACCGCTTGGACGAAGGTTGAATGAAACGTTTGAGCGCGGACAGGCCGGGCGCCGCGCGCGACGCGCCCGCCATGCCCGATACGCCGGGCAACCGCGCGGCGAGGGATTCGAGTGCGCGCACGTAAGGATCACGCTCTGCCGCATCGACGATGAGCCGCCCCTGGTTCGCCGCATGGCCGATCGCGACGCGGCGCGCGGGCAAGCTGCCGACCAGCGACAACCCGAGACGCTCGGCGATCTGTCCGGGCATCAGGCCCAGCGCGGGATCGTACTGGTTGACCACGAGCTTGACGCGATCCGTATCGACGCCCCCATCGCGCAACCCGGTGATCAGGTCGACGGCCGAAACGATCGATGCGACGCCTTGATCGCAGACCAGCCACGCCTCGTCGGCCGACGCGGCGATCTGCGTGACGAACTCGCGATTCGAGAACCCGCCGAGATCGACGACCTGCTGGTCGAAGAACGCGCGAAGGCGGTTCAGCAAACCGATGCATGACGCATAGGACACATCGCGCAACGCGCCGAGGTCCGGCGGCAGCGTCGTCAGCGCGACACCGCTCTGATGCCTCGTGAGTGCGGTGTTCACGAACGTGCGGTCGATGCGGCGCAGGTTCTGCACCGCATCGATGAAATGAAATTCGCAACGCGTGTTCAGAAACAGCGCGCCGTCGCCGGCCGGCAACCCCAGGTCGATCAGCGCGGTCTGGCGGCCGGCCGGCGCACCGCCGTCCGTGCCCGCCGCACCCGGCCCGAGTGCCCGCTTCTGAAGCCAGACCGCGAGATTCGCTGCGAGCGTGCTGACCCCCATGCCCGCGCGCGCGCCGAGCAACGTGACGACCTTGCCGTGACGGCTCGTCGGCTCGCCGACGTGGGATAGCAATCCACGCGTCGTCCGCAGTGCGTCCTCGGCCGATGCCGACACGTCGATGAAATCGCGCACGCCCGCGCGCAGTGCGGCAAGCGTGCTCTCCGGCTGGGTGAGCGAGCCAAGTGCGACGATCGGCAACCCCGGATGTGCCGCGCGTACCGTGGCCGCAGCGACGCTCGCCGCTTCGCTGCGTTCGGAGAAATCGATGAACACGAGCGCCGGATTGAGCCCCGTGATGCGCTGCGCAAGCACGCCCGGCTCCAGCGACGCGGCCTCGACCGCACCGGCCGACACCAGCGTATCGGCCAGCCAGCGCACATGCGCTTCCTTTGTCGATGCGCAAACGAAGTAGTCGGTCACGGCGGGTTCACACAACGATTGGGTTCGTGCATTCATGTCGAACACCCCCGATTACGCAAGGCGTAGCAATGTGCCACGACGCGCAATGCCTCAGATTCATTTCGAAAACCCCGGTGCCGCATCCGGCGATGCCGCACCGCCCAGGTAGGATCGCCATACCGGCCCGTCGCGCTGCTCGGACAATTCGCCGGGCGTCGCAGGCAGCACCGCCCCCTTCGCAATCGGTGCGACGAGATGCGGTGTCACGATGATCAGCAATTCCTTGTCGTTCTGCTGGTAGTTCAGGTTCTTGAAGAACGTGCCGATGATCGGCAGGTCGCCGAGCAGCGGCACCTTGCTCACGTTCGACATCGTCTGGCGATCGATCAGGCCGCCGATCACGAAACTCTCGCCATCGCCGAGTTCGACCGTCGTGTCGGCGCGACGCGTCGTGATGCCCGGCACGGCGACACCGCTGATCGTCACGCTGTTCACGAAATCGAGCTGGCTCGATTCCGGCGCGACCTTCAGCGCGATCCGGCTCGGGCTCAGCACCGTCGGAGTCAGCGACAGCCCCACACCGTATTGTTTCCACTGGATCGCGGTCGAGCCAAGTCCCTGCGGCGACGGCACCGGGATTTCGCCGCCGGCGAGGAAGCTGGCGCTCTGGCCGGACAGCGCGACGAGCGTCGGCTCCGCGAGCACGCGCGCCAGATTGTTCGCTTCGAGCAACGACAGGTCGGCGAAGATGCCGCGGCCTGCTGCATTCACGACCAGGTTGAATGCAGACGCAACCGGTGCGCCGAGCGTCGGAATATACCCGGCCGTACCCGGGCCCGACGCGCCGTTATACGACTGCACGCCGCCCGGCGAAAACGAGCCGAACGAAAAGCCGTTGCTCTGCTTGAAGAAGTTGAAGCCGACCTGCTTGAGCACCGAGCGGCTGAATTCCACCACTCGCACGTCGACCTGCACGACATTCTTGCCGGCCAGCGTCGAACGATCGATCACCGTGCCTTTCGGGCTCATGTTCTTGGCGACCGCCACGGCACGTTCGTGCGCATCGAGCGATGCCGACGTTCCTCGCAGCACCGACGTCCCGCCGTATGCCTTCACCTGCGGCGTCGAACCGTCGAGCACCGCTTGCGCAGCAGCATCGACGACTTCGACGCTCCACACCGTCGGCTCGTCGTGACCGCGCTCCCATAACATCACGTTCGTTGTACCCGGCGCTTTCGCAGTCAGCAGCACCGAACCGGAACGACTGCCCTTCATGATCAGCACGTCGGCGATCGCCGGATCGCCGACGGCAACCCGCTGCAATGCGTGGCCAGCGGAAATCTGCCGCTGCGTGCCGACCGCGAGTTCGATCGTGCCGCTCGCGCTTGCAATGGAGGCGAAGGTCAGGGTCCAGAGCGCAATCGCGAATGCAATCAGTTTATTTTTCATTGTTTGTTGGACCGTCGCACGGCCTTTACTTGTCGTCGCTGATATCGATGGCCATCGATGTTGTTCAATACGCAACCGTTTCCGCCCGGCCGCCGCGGATCACCTCGATGCTGCCCCCGCCCCCGCCGCCGGGCCGCGTGGCGGGCGGCAGGCGCGACGGCAGTGGCGGCACGTTCACGTTGGCCACCGCGGTCCTCGACGTACCGGACAGTTGTTGCAGCGATACGCCAGCCGCAGCAAGCGCCGACGGCGACAGCTTGTTGTCCGTGCGTACCGCCACCGTCTGCATCGCAAGCTCGTCGTCGCGCGGATTGCGCAGTGCAAGCGTCAGGCGACCGCTCGCCTCGCCGAGCGTGAGTGCATCGACCTGCGCCGTCGGCACCGCGAGCACCGCGATGCGCGTGTTGCTCGGCTGACCGTTATTGCCGTTCGTGTTGCTGCCGCTGTCGCGCTCCGGCGTCGCGTCGCCGAACGACAGCACGCGCACCTTCGACATCAGCAATCGCGCCTGCGTCTGCGAGACTTCGCCGTCGAGCATCGAATTGCCTTCGCGCTTCAAATTCAGGAACACGTCGACGAAATTGCCGGGCCGCAATCTGTTGCCGACCGCATTGGTCTCGTCGACACGAACCGCAATCGCGCGCTCCCCCGGTTGAACGTCCTCGGCCAGCCCTGAAACCAGTGCGTCCGAGACGACCGGAGCCGATGCCGGGATATCTCTCGCCGGAACGCGACCGACCAATGCGGTCGGATCGGAAAACGCGCCTGTTGGTGCGGGTGCGGTCGGCTGGACCTTCAACCCGTCGGCAGCAATCGGTTGACCGACGGGCAGCGTGCGCGTGGCAACCACGACCGGCACAGGGTTGGCCGCAACGGCCTGCTGTGCCGGAACGACATGCGGTGCGCTACGTCCGAGCATCCATGCGTAGATTCCCAGCAGAACAGCAATCGCAATCAGCAGCCCCGCGATGATTTTTGTCAGGTTATTGGCCATGTTGGTATTGGAATGCTGGAAGCAGATTCTGGAGCGCAAATTCAGCGAGCCGACTGATTCAAATGGAGCAGACTCGCTGCATCAAAGCATGCTTGGGGTGACTTGTACCGTTGCACTGCCCTGCAATTGCGGCGGGGCAAATATAAACAGCCAAGGGATCAACGGCTTCGTCGCGTATGAATATGTCACCGTTACCATTACATTGAACGTCGATGTTGCCGTAGGCACGAATACATATGCGTCGCAAGTCACGCCCGTTGCTGAGGTTGTGGACGGTGTCGATGTTGAAACCTGCGCGGAGAACTGAACATCCCCCCCCCACGGCGAACCGTTCAGCGCCTGCGTCACGGCCGTTCCCGCGTTCACTTTTAACCGGTCACACGGAGTCAGCGTGTAATTCAATACCGCACGCGCGCCTTCGGATGCAGCAAACGTCAGGCTCTGCTGAATGACGAAAATCAGCCCGAATGTGACGATCGCGTAGAAAATCAGGAAGAACAGCGGAAAAGTAAGGGCAACCTCGATTGCTGCCGCTCCTCGTTGACGCTCCAATCCGCACAACCGCAAGCGGCGAGCCCTCATATTGCCCTCTGCACCATAAGGTATCCAAGCCATCCAACCGCCGGCATCACGAGAAATGCGGCATAAGGCGTTGCGCGACGATTACCGACTACCATCGTCGGCATACCATGGCTAAACAATTCACCGACCGACATTCGGGATATAAACATCATGCCAAGCGCATGCACGCACGCAGCGATACTGGCCGCAATCCAGATCCACAACAACGCCTGCGTGCCGCACCATGCGCCCATCACGGCAAATATCTTGACATCTGCCGCACCCATTAATCGCAATGCAAAAAAAGGGAAAAGGCAAATCAAGCCACACAAGGCCCCGATGAGTGCCTGAACGAGCGAAACACCGAATGGATTTTCGTTTGCAAGCGCACATAACAACGCGCCAACCAAACCCGCGACAGCTAGCGAATTTCGAATACGCCGAAAACGAATATCACTGATCGCAACAAGTGCCGCCCAAGCCACGAACGCGCCCGCAAAAAACAAGGACTTCATATCGATCATCGATACAAGTGCAAGAAAGCGGTGAGCGAGTCAACAACCTCGTCGCTCACCGCCTTGGCGGGATGCTTATGGTGAACACTGGGCAGTAGCACCCGAAGCTGGCGATACGCAAAGCGCGATCTTATGGAACATGCCTTCGAGACCCGTCCCGATCGATGTAACGCTCGCCAGGATGACGACAGAAATCAATCCCGCGATCAGACCGTACTCGATCGCAGTAACCCCGCTCTCTTCCGTCAGGAAGCGCTTGATGAGTGCTTTCATTTTTGTTTCCTCGTGCCTGTATATACGTTTTTTGGCCTTTTATACGTCGTACGTCCCCGCATATCTGGCCGCTTGCCCCGCGTCGTTCGTCATCACGACTACAACAACGACAACGACAACCGGGTGCGCTTTCTTTATAGTTCGCCCCGAGGGGCATGTATCACAATTTGATGCAAGTTAACATTCGCAATAGGAATCCTCCTCGAACGTCGTGTACCGATCTGTACATTTGCTTACATCTAGCCTTAATCTTATCTCCGATCGCACCTGATTTCCAACCCCTTTTAGCGATCGCGATCGAAAATTTTCCGTAAGCACAGCGTATTTGTACGGCGTTTCGGTACGACTTACACATAGGACTTACGATAGGTTAGATGTGCACACCTAATCCACCAGTAAAACAGCCGGAGCTCCCGCCAGGCCTGCACGCCCGCCCACGTTACGCCGCACGCGTAACGCCAATGTTGTGACGTTACGTTACGAAACGGCCGAAACCGTTCTCATTCGACCGTTCTTAAACAGATTCAACAATCTTTCAGTTTGCCTAAATCCCTTTTCCGACAAGGAATTGCCCCGTTTAAAACCAATCGTCGAACCGTCGGCCATCGAAATGGCACGACAGTTGCAGAGTAATCCCCGCATCACTCAACACAACATCAGCTTCAATGCGAGGACGAAATGGACATTAAGGTTATCCCTCATGGCACGCTCCGGACGACTATGATCGCGGCCACCGTGGCAGCCATGCTTTCCCTCTCCGCGTGCGGCGGCTCCGGTTCCATCAGCAAGGGGCTCAGCGGCGGCTCCAGCTCGGGCGGTGGCGACTCCGTCTCGACGTCGGGCGGCGGCACCTCGGGCGGCACGTCCGGTTCGACGAGCGGCAGCACGTCGGGCGGCACCAGTGGCTCGACCAGTGGCTCGACCAGTGGCAGCACGAGCGGCTCGACGAGCGGCAGCACCAGCGGCACGACGAGCGGCACGACGAGCGGAACGTCCAGCGGAACGAGCGGCACCTCCGGTGTGTCGTCGAACGCAGTGGGTCAGGTCCTCGCAAGCGGCAGCAATCTCGTCACCAATCTCGGTGGCACCGTGTCAAACCTCGGCGGCGTCGTCGCAAGCCAGTCGTTGCCCGGCGTCAACCCGGCCACGACGCAGGCGGCGGGCGGCATCATCCAGAACGTCGGCGGCGCGGTCACTGCACTCGGCAATGGCCTCGGCAACGGCCTCGGCCAGCTCGGCGCAACGAAAGACCCGGTCGGCGTCACGGTCGCCAGCACCGGCGGCGTGGTGAACCAGCTCGGCGGCGCAGTCACGCAGACCGGCAACCTGGTCACGAGCCTCGGCAGCGGCCCGTTGTCGCCACTCGCTCCCGTCACCGGCGCCGTCGGCGGCCTCGTGACGCAGGTCGGCAACGCGGTTTCGAACGGCGGCACCACGCTGTCCAACGTGCTGTCGACCGGCCCGATCCAGCAGGTCACGCAGACGGTCAGCTCGGCGATCACGCCGATCACGACGATGGTCGGTCAGACGACGCAGACGATCGGGACGGCCACCGGCCTCGGCGCCCCGGTCAACACGCTGCTCGGCACGATCGGCAACGGCCTGAACCAGGCCGGCGCGGTGATTGCGTCGACGGGCGGCAATCCCGTCACGACCGGCCTCGGCAGCACTGTTTCGTCGACCGGCAATACCGTGAAGGCCGTCGGCGGCCTGCTCACGGGCGCCACCGGCGGCGCGACCAACCCGCTCGCGCCGCTCACGGGCCTGCTCACGACCGTCACCGGCACGCTCGGCGGCGCAACGGGCGGTACGAGCGGCGGCCCGCTCGCTCCGGTCACCGGCCTCGTCTCCACCGTCACCGGCGCACTCGGCGGCGCAACGGGTGGCACGAGCGGCGGTCCACTCGCTCCGGTCACCGGCCTCGTCTCCACCGTCACCGGCGCACTCGGTGGCGCAGCCGGCGGCACGAGCGGTGGCCCGCTCGCTCCGGTCACCGGCCTCGTCTCCACCGTCACCGGCGCGCTCGGCGGCGCAACGGGTGGCACGAGCGGCGGTCCGCTCGCTCCGGTCACCGGCCTCGTCTCCACGGTTACCGGCGCGCTCGGCGGCGCAACGGGCGGCGCGGGCGGCAGCAACCCGCTCGCTCCCGTGACGGGCGCCGTCACGAATTCGGGCTCGGGCTCGAACCCGCTCGCGCCTGTCACGTCGCTGCTCGGCGGCCTGCTCGGCGGCACGCACGGCAAGTAATCGAACATCCATTCATCGACAAGACAGCGAGGAGTCCATCATGTCCCAGCAACGTTCCATCACGACGGCCGCCCTGCGCCAATGGCGCGCGCCCCTCACCGCTTTCGCCGCAGCGTGCCTGCTGGCCGCCTGCGGCGGCAACAGCGTCAGCACGCCGCCGACGAGCAGCAATGCCGGCAGCAGCAGCGGCACGAGCGGCACCAGTGGTACGAGCGGCACCAGCGGCTCGTCCACCGGCACCAAGGGCGCTGTCAGCACGATAGGCCAGACGGCAACCGACCTCGGCAGCACGGTCGGCAACATCAGCGTGCCCGGCCTCGGCGACGGCGTGACGAAGGGTGTCGGCAGCACCGTCTCGAGCACCGGCACGATCATCAACGCGGCTGCCGATGCGTTGAGCAACGGGCTGGGACAGACCGGCTCGATCAAGGATCCCGTCGGCACGACGGTCGCCGGCCTCGGGAACGTCGTGGGCGCGACGAGCAACACCGTGTCCGGACTGAGTTCGACGGTCAAGGCGCTCGGCACGGGTCCGCTCGCGCCGCTCGCCCCTGTCACGACGCCGGTCGGAACCGTGCTCGACACGGTTGCCAACGGCCTGTCGGCAGCCGGCACGACGATCGGTTCGACGCTGTCGTCGGGTGCCGTGCAGCAGGTTACGCAACCGCTCAGCTCGGCGATCACGCCGCTGGTGATCACCGCAGGCCAGGTCACGCAACAGGTCGGCACGACCACCGGCCTCGGGCAGCCCGTGTCGGGCCTGCTCGGTCAGGTCGGCGGTGCAATCAGCTCGGCGGGCACGAAGGTCGCAAGCACGTCTAACCAGCCGCTCGTCGGCGACGTCGGCCAGCTCGTCACCGCGGTCGGCAACACCGTGACCAACGCGGGCGGCCTCGTGAACCCGAACGGTCCGAACGGCGCGGCACCGATCCCCGGCCTGCTCACCAGCCTCGTCGGCGGCTCGACGGCTACGGTCCAGAACGGCACGTCGTCGGGTTCCGGCTCGACGAACCCGCTCGGCGGCCTGCTGTCCGGCCTCGGCTCGACGCCGCTCGGTTCGCTCACGGGTGCGGTCGGCGGCGCAACGGGCAGCTCGGGCAGCAATCCGCTCGCGCCCGTCACGGGCCTCGTGTCGACGGTCACGGGCACGCTGGGCGGCGCAACGGGTGGTGCAGGCGGGGCAAACCCTCTCGCGCCCGTCACCGGTTTGCTGAATACTGTCACCGGAACAGTCGGCGGTGCAGCGGGAACCGGGGGTTCGTCGAGCCCGCTCGCACCAGTCACGTCGCTGGTCGGCAGCGTGACGGGTGCGGCATCGTCGGGCAGTTCGACGGGTCTGCTGGCACCGGTCACGGGGCTGCTGGGCACGCTGGGTAGCGTCGGCAAGTAAGGAGGACGATCGCGCCTTTGCAGCCGGAGCAGGAGGCGCGGCCGTACCAATACAACCGGCAATGCGGCACGCGGCGCGCGACACCCTGGTGTCGCGCGCCCGCATTAGAAAGAAGATGAAAAGCAAGGCCTACGAGGAAGAACAATGAAATCCAGACTCGACAGATGGATGATGCTGCTCGCTATCGCGGCAGCAGGCACGGCACATGCACAAACGCGCGCGGCTGGTAACCCGCTCGATTCCCTCCCCCAGATCAACGCACCGCAGAAAGGCCCGAGCGTCACCGTGCAGGTCGCGCCGCAGGCACCGCAACTGCAGGAATTGCTGTCACGGCACCTGACGCCGACGACGTTCCAGGTCGAAGGCGTGAAGTCGGTGCCGTTCGACGAGATCTCGCGTCGCTTCACGCCCCTCGTCGGCAAGGACATCACGATCGGCGAGCTGATCGAAACCGCCAACGGCGTGACCAAGCTGTACCAGGATCGCGGCTATGCGCTGTCGTTCGCGTTCATTCCCGCGCAGACGTTCGAGAACGGCGTCGTGCGCGTCACGGTCGTCGAAGGCTATGTGTCGGACGTCAAGGTGACCGGCAAGCCCGGCGCGATGGAATCGAAGATCCGCGCGATCGCCGCGCACATCACGGCCGATCGCCCGCTGCGCCGCGCGACGTTCGAACGCTACGTGAACACGTTCGGTCTCCTGCCCGGCGTGTCGGTGAAGGCCAATGTGCCGCCGCCGCAGACGACCGACGGCGCAACGACGCTCGAACTGGCCGTCGACCGCAAGGCATTCAACATCAGCACCGGCATCGATTTCAATCACCCGGGCGTGCAGGGGCTCATCACCGCAACGGAGAACGGCCTCACGTCGTTCGGCGAGCAATTGAGCATTTCCGCGCTGGTGCCACCCGGACGCGACAAGCAGACCTACGTCGCATTCAGCGGTGCCGTGCCGGTCGGCAGCAGCGGCCTGGTCACGCGCCTCGACGCCAGCACGTATCGCGGCAAGCCGACCGACAACCCGGGCCTGCCGTCGACCGTCGAGCGCACCGTCAAGAACGAGAAGCTCGGTCTTTCGGCATCCTATCCGTTGCTGCTGAACAACCAGCGCAGCCTGCTCGGCACCGTGTCGGGCTATGCGTCGCACAACGAAGACCGCTACCAGAACAAGATCAGCGGCAACAGCATCGATACACGCTCGCAGGTCCGCGTGCTGCAGATGCAGCTCGACTATACGAGCGTATCGGCCAAGCAGGTACAGAAGCTGAGCGTGAACGTCGCGAAGGGCTTCAACATTCTCGGCGCGTCGAAATCGCAGGACATCACGATCGGCTCGAACACGACGTCGGTGGACAGCCCGATCTCGCTGACGTTCGTGCGCACCGGCGCGACCTTCACGCAGACCAACGAATGGCCGTTCAAGATCGGCACGTCGGTCTCGCTGACCGGCCAGTACAGCCCCGACTCGCTGCCGACGTCGGAGCAGATCTCGTTCGGTTCGACACGCTATGCCCTCGGCTACCAACCCGGCGAAACGTCGGGCGATTCGGGCTGGGGAATGTCGCTGGAGGTCAACCGCGGGTTCACGCCGGGCTGGACGTACATGAAATCGATCACGCCGTACATCGCGTACGACATGGCGCGCGTGTATCTGCATACCGGCACGCCGTCGCCGAGCCGCCTGTCGTCGGTCGGTATCGGCGTGCGGTTTACCGACAGCCGCTACTACAGTCTCGACCTGAACATCGCGAAGCCGGTCGGCGATGCACCGGTTGAAAGCGCATCGCGCAGCCCGCGCGTGAATGCCGCGTTCTCGTATCAGCTCAACTGATCGGTCACCAAACAGCCTGCGTCTCGCGGGCCGTTTGGATTAGAACCCCCTCTATCAAACGCAGCGTGCGGTTTCACGTATTCTGGCAAAGCTCGCAACATGCCACCGCCCCATGCAGACGGTCGTGCGGGCACATCGAACACGACATGAAACAAGGAGGAAGACGATGATTCAACTGACCCGCCCGTTGCGCGCGCTGGCCGTCGCAAGCGCCCTGCTCGCTTGCGCCGCCCCAACCTTCGCCCAGGCCGACAGCCCCGTCGGCATGTGGCAAACGATCGACGACAACACGCATCAGCCGAAGGCGCTCGTACAGATCGCCGACGACGGCGAAGGCTCGCTGTCGGGCAAAGTCGTCAAGGGCCTCGGCGCCAATGACACGCCCGATCGCCGCTGCACCGCATGCACGGACGAGCGCAAAGATCAGCTCATCAAGGGCATGACGATCATCAAGGCGATGAAGAAGGACGGCGATCACTGGGACGGCGGCAACATTCTCGACCCGGAGAACGGCAAGGTCTACAAGTGCAAGATGTCGCTCGAAGACGGCGGCCAGAAGCTCGTCGTGCGCGGCTATATCGGCGTATCGCTGCTCGGCCGGTCACAGACCTGGGTTCGCGCACAATGACGCAACGCGCGTCGACACGCTCGACGCGATAAAAAAATCGGCCTGCGACGACGTCGTCAGGCCGATTTTGTTTTGACGCCGACGTGCATGAAACCGATCGACATCACGCTGCGCGCTTCAGCGCATCCGCCGTGTAGCTGCGCGGTGCGCGATAGACCGGCGCCACGGCACTGCGCACAGCTGCCGCCTTCGATTGCGCGTGCTTGCGCATCCGCGTGGCCAGCTGGTCGCACAGATCCGCGCCTGCGTCGCCATATAACGCATGCATCACCTGCCGCAGCGTGCCGGTCTCGTGCCAGACCTTGAAACGGCGGTGGCAGGTTTGGTACGAAGGGTAACGACGCGGCATCGCGGACCAGGTCGCGCCGCTATAAATGACCCACAGCACGCCGTTCAGGACGGCGCGTGTGTTGGCCAATGGTCGGCCGCGCAACTCGGTGCGCGGCTGCATTTCGGGAAAAAACGGCGCGACGCAGCGCCACTCATGGTCGGTCAGATCGCGGTACGGTGTCATGGATATCTCCAGCCTTGGGAACCATGACACAACGATATCGGCTGACCTCGACCGTGAACATAAGACAAGTCCGAAAATACCCGGAGATTGCGGGAATTTGACCGGAATTGACCTTTGAAGCCCGCCGCTCGCCGGCAACCGCGATCAGGTCAGCGAAGTATCGACGATACGACGCGGCGTTTCGAGGTATTCCTTCGACTGCATCTCGACGATCCGCGACACCGTGCGCGTGAACTCGTTCGCCATCGGCCCTTCGACGTACAACTGCTCCGCCGGCACCGCCGCGGACATCAGCAGCTTGACCTTGTGGTCGTACAGCACGTCGATGAGCCAGGTGAAGCGTCGCGCCTCGGACGCCATCCGCGGCGACATCTGCGGCACTTCCGACAGCACGATCGCATGGAAGCGGCTGGCAAGCTCGAGATAGTCGTTCTGTGAACGCGGGCCGCCGCACAGCGTCGCGAAGTCGAACCAGACGACCCCGTCGGCCTTGCGCAGCGCCTTCAACTCGCGCTTCTCGATATGCAGGAGCGGGCTTTCGTCCGGCACCGCGGCGAGCTTCGCGAACGCATGACGCAGTTCGCGATCGGCGTCCGCGCCGAGCGGCGTGTGGTACATCTGCACCTGCGCCAGCGTGCGCTGACGATAGTCGACGCCCGCGTCGACGTTCAACACGTCGAGCTTTTGCTTGATCAGCGCGATCGCCGGCAGCATGCGGTCGCGATGCAGGCCATCGGGATACAGATCGTCGGGATCGTAGTTGGACGTCATCACGAACTGCACGCCGTTGTTGAAGAGGCGATCGAGCAGCCGGTACAGGATCATCGCGTCCGCGATGTCCGACACGTGGAATTCGTCGAAACAGATCAGCCGGTAGCGCTTCGCGATGCGCCGCGCGAGTTCGTCGAGCGGATCGGCCTGCCCTTTCAGCTCCTCGAGTTCGCGGTGGACTTCACGCATGAATTCGTGGAAATGCAGGCGCGTCTTGCGCTGCACGGGCACCACCGCATAGAAGCTGTCCATCAGGAAGCTCTTGCCGCGGCCGACGCCGCCCCACATGTAGACGCCGCGCGGGAGGTCCGGATGATTGATGAGCTTCTTGAACGCGTTCGAGCGACGCGCCTTGTACTCGACCCACTCGTCGAAACAGCGCTGCAGGCGATCGACGGCCGCGCGCTGGGCGGGATCGGACTGATAGCCGCGCGTGGTCAGTTCGCGCGTGTAGTATTCGGTGACGTTCATCGGGCAAACCGGAAAGAACGAAGGCGAGCGGGAAACCCCGCCCGCCTTCGTCATGAGACGGCTGCACCGGCCAATGGCCGGCCGGCGCTATACCGCGCTCAGCTGTTCAGCGAGCGCTTGTCGACGGCGAGCGCCGCTTCGCGCATCACTTCCGACATCGACGGGTGCGGATGGCAGATGCGGGCGATGTCTTCCGACGCCGCCTTGAACTCCATCGCCACCACGGCTTCCGCGATCAGGTCCGACGCGTTCGCGGCGATCACGTGCACGCCGAGCAGTTCGTCGGTCTTCGCGTCCGCGATCATCTTCACGAAACCGTCCGGCGCGTTCATGCCGAGCGCGCGGCCGTTGATCGAGAACGGGAACTTGCCCGACTTGATCTCGCGGCCTTCGGCCTTCAGCTGCTGTTCCGTCTTGCCGACCCATGCGATTTCCGGGTACGTGTAGATCACCCACGGAATGCAGTTGTAGTCGATGTGCGGCTTCTGGCCGTCGATCACTTCCGCGACCAGCACGCCTTCGTCTTCCGCCTTGTGCGCGAGCATCGGGCCGCGCACCACGTCGCCGATCGCGTAGACGTTCGGCACCGCGGTACGGCAGTGGTCGTCCACGTCGATGAAGCCACGCTCGTTCGCCTTCAGGCCGATTGCCTCGAGGCCGAGGTTGTCGGTGTTCGGCACGCGGCCGACCGACACGATCAGGCGGTCGGCGTCGAGCGTCTGCGCGTTGCCGTCCTTGTCCGTGTAAGCGATCGACACGCCGTCGGCGGTCGTCTTCACTTCGCCGATCTTCACGCCGAGATGGATGTCGAGGCCCTGCTTCTTGAACAGCTTGGCCGCTTCCTTCGCGAGCGCTTCGTCGGCTGCACCGAGGAATGCCGGCAGCGCTTCGAGCACCGTCACTTCGGCACCCAGGCGACGCCACACCGAGCCGAGCTCGAGGCCGATCACGCCTGCGCCGATCACGGCGAGCTTCTTCGGCACCGAGTCGAACGTCAGCGCACCTTCGTTGTCCGACACGATCTTGTTGTCGACCGGGATACCCGGCAGGTGACGCGCCTTCGAGCCCGTCGCGATGATCACGTTCTTCGCGGTGACGACTTCGGTTTCACCCTCGCCGCTCACTTCGATCTGCACGCCGGCATCGGTCTTGCCGGTGAACTTGCCATGGCCCTTCAGCCAGGTGATCTTGTTCTTCTTGAACAGGAACTCGATCCCGCTCGTCATTTTCTCGACGATCGCATCCTTGCGGCCGAGCATCTTCGCGACGTCGATCTTCACGCCGTCGACCGTGATGCCGTGGTCGGCCAGGTGATGCGACGTGTTCTCGAACTCTTCCGACGAGGCGAGCAGCGCCTTCGACGGGATGCAGCCGACGTTCAGGCAGGTACCGCCGAGCTTCAGCGCGCCGGCCGGGTTCTTCCACTTCTCGATACAGGCAACGGTCTTGCCGAGCTGCGCGGCGCGAATCGCGGCGATGTAGCCGCCGGGGCCGGCGCCGATCACGACGACGTCAAATTCCTTGGACATGACAATCCTTTCTACTTGTACGCCCGCACGCTCGCGCAAGTGCGCGAGCGTGCGGGGCGGGTCAATGCAGTGAGACTCGGCTTACAGGTCGAGCAGCAGGCGTGCCGGATCTTCCAGCGCATCCTTCATCGCGACGAGCGACAGGACTGCTTCGCGGCCGTCGATGATGCGGTGGTCGTACGACAGGGCCAGGTAGTTGATCGGACGGATCACGATCTGGCCGTTTTCGACAACCGGGCGCTCCTTCGTCGCGTGCACGCCGAGGATGGCCGATTGCGGCGGGTTGATGATCGGGGTCGACAGCATCGACCCGAACACGCCGCCGTTCGAGATCGAGAACGTACCGCCCGTCATTTCCTCGATCGACAGCTTGCCGTCCTTCGCCTTCTGGCCGAATTCGGCGATCTTCTTCTCGATCTCGGCGAGGCTCAGCTGATCGGCGTTGCGCAGGATCGGCACGACCAGGCCGCGCGGCGAACCGACCGCGATACCGATGTCGAAGTAGCCGTGGTAGACGATGTCGTTACCGTCGATCGACGCGTTCACCAGCGGGAACTTCTTCAGCGCGTGCACGGCCGCCTTCACGAAGAACGACATGAAGCCGAGCTTCACGCCATGTTCCTTCTCGAACTTGTCCTTGTACTTGTTGCGCAGTTCCATGACCGGAGCCATGTTCACTTCGTTGAACGTCGTCAGGATCGCGTTGGTCTGCTGCGACTCGAGCAGACGCTCGGCGATACGCGCACGCAGGCGCGACATCGGCACGCGCTGTTCCGGACGATCGTTCAGCCACGTCGCTGCCGATGCCGGCACCTTCACTTCCGGCAGCGCCGGCTTCGCAGCAGCGGCCTTCGCCGGTGCGGCGGCCGGAGCAGCTTTCGGTGCGCTGCCTGCGGCCAGCGCGTCGCCCTTCGTGACACGGCCGTCACGGCCCGAACCTGCGACGTCGCCTGCCGACAGGCCCTTCTCGGCCAGCAGCTTCGCTGCGGCCGGCGATGCGGCGGCCGAGCTCGACGCGGTCGCGACGGCCGGCTGTGCTGCCGGTGCGGCTGCAGCAGGGGCTGCCGCCGGCTTCACTTCGGCGGCGCCTGCCGCTGCTTCGGCAGCACCTGCCTTCGCTTCGGTGTCGATCGTCGCGATGATCTGGTCGGCGACCACGGTGTCACCGTCGTTCTGCAGCACTTGCGCGAGCACGCCCGCGGCCGGTGCCGGCACTTCGAGCACGACCTTGTCGGTCTCGAGTTCGATCAGGATTTCGTCCTGCGCGACTGCTTCGCCCGGCTTCTTCTTCCACTGCAGCATGGTGGCTTCCGAAACCGACTCCGAAAGCTGGGGGACTTTGACTTCTACGATAGCCATGTGATTTTCCTGGATGCTTAATCTGGGGTATGACGAGGTTCGTGCGATTCCTTCGGCCGGTGCGGCGCGCGACGCGCCCGGCAGGCCAAAAGAGACGGGAAAGCGCAGTGCGCCTTCCCGTTTCGCTTGACGTCGGTTATTTCGCGATCGATGCGCTCTTCAGGCGGCCGAATGCACCTTCGATGAGGGCCTTCTGCTGCTCGTAGTGCTTCGCGTAGTAGCCAACCGCCGGCGAGGCCGAAGCCGGACGGCCGCTGTACGCCAGCTTCTGCCCTTCCTTCATGCCTTCCTTCAGGTGGTGCTCGACGTAGAACCAGGGACCCTGGTTCTGCGGCTCGTCCTGCACCCAGACCACTTCAGTCGCGTTCTCGTACTTCTTCATTTCGGCTTCGAACTGCTTGTGCGCGAACGGATACAGCTGCTCGATACGGATGATCGCGACGTCGTTCGCCTTCGCTTCGCGGCGATGCGCGACGAGGTCGTAGTACACGCGGCCCGAGCAAGCCAGCACGCGCTTGACCTTCTTCGCGTCGATGCCGCCGTCGGTTTCGCCCAGCACCGGCTGGAACGAACCCTTCGCGAGTTCCGACAGGTCCGACACCGCTTCCTTGTGGCGCAGCAGCGACTTCGGCGTGGCGACGATCAGCGGCTTGCGGAACAGGCGGATCATCTGGCGACGCAGCAGGTGGAAGATCTGCGCCGGCGTCGTCGGCTGGACGACCTGCATGTTGTGATCGGCACACAGTTGCAGGAAACGCTCGATACGCGTCGACGAGTGTTCCGGACCCTGGCCTTCGTAGCCGTGCGGCAGCAGCATCGTGAGACCCGACACGCGGCCCCACTTCACTTCGCCCGACGAGATGAACTGGTCGATCACGACCTGCGCGCCGTTGACGAAGTCGCCGAACTGCGCTTCCCACAGCACGAGCGTGTTCGGCTCGGCGGTCGAGTAACCGTATTCGAAGCCCAGCACAGCTTCTTCGGACAGCACCGAGTCGATCACCGTGAACTTCGCCTGACCGTCGGCGATGTTCTGCAGCGGCACGTACGTGCCGTCGTTCCAGCGCTCGCGGTTCTGGTCGTGCAGCACCGCGTGACGGTGCGTGAACGTGCCGCGGCCCGAGTCCTGGCCCGTCAGGCGCACCGAGTAGCCCGATGCGACGAGCGACGCGAACGCGAGATGTTCGCCCATGCCCCAGTCGAGCGGCTGGTCGCCGCGCGCCATGTTGCGGCGGTCGTTGATCACGCGCTCGACGAGCGGGTGAACCTTGAAGTTTTCCGGGACCGTCGTGATGCGTTCGCCCAGGCGCTTCAGTTCGGCGAGCGGCACGGCCGTATCGGCTGCGTCCGTCCACTTGCGGTTCAGGAACGGAACCCAGTCGACCGCGTACTTGCTCTTGTAGTTCGACAGGACCGGATCGACGGTGTGGTGGCCGTCGTCCATCGCCTTGCGGTACGCCTTCACGTAGTTGTCGGCGTCTTCCGCGGTGATCACGCCCTGCTGCACGAGCTTCTCGGCATACAGCGCACGGGTGCCCGGGTGCTGCGCGATCTTCTTGTACATCAGCGGCTGCGTGACCGCCGGCGTGTCCTGCTCGTTGTGGCCCAGCTTGCGGAAGCAGACGATGTCGATCACGACATCCTTGTGGAACTGCATCCGGTAGTCGATCGCGATCTGGATCGCGAGCACGACGGCTTCCGGATCGTCACCGTTCACGTGCAGCACCGGCGCTTCGATCATCTTGACCACGTCGGTACAGTACAGCGTCGAGCGCGCATCGCGCGGGTCCGACGTCGTGAAGCCGATCTGGTTGTTGATGACGATGTGCAGCGTGCCGTGCGTGCCGTAACCGCGCGTCTGCGCGAGGTTCAGCGTTTCCATCACGACGCCCTGGCCGGCGAAGGCCGCGTCGCCGTGGATCTGCACCGGCAGCACTTGCAGGCCGTCTTCGTCGCCGCGACGGTCCATCCGCGCCTTCGCGGAACCTTCGACCACCGGGTTCACGATTTCGAGGTGCGACGGGTTGAACGCGAGCGACAGGTGGACCGGACCGCCTTCGGTCGACACGTCCGACGAGAAGCCCTTGTGGTACTTCACGTCACCGGCCGGCAGGTCGTCGACGTGCTTGCCTTCGAATTCGGCGAACAGGTCGGCCGGCATCTTGCCCAGCGTGTTGACCAGCACGTTCAGACGGCCGCGGTGGGCCATGCCGATGATGATTTCCTGCACGCCGCGCTTGCCCGCGTGCTGGACGACTTCGTCCATCGCCGCGATGAAGCTTTCGCCGCCTTCGAGCGAGAAGCGCTTCTGGCCGACGTACTTGGTGTGCAGATAGCGCTCGAGGCCTTCCGCTGCCGTCAGGCGATTCAGGATGTGCTTCTTCTTGTCGACCGAGAAGGACGGCGTCGCGCGGGTCGATTCCAGGCGCTCCTGCCACCAGCGCTTCTGCTCCGGATCGCTGATGTACATGTATTCGGCGCCGATCGTGCCGCAATACGTGTCACGCAGGCCCTTGACGATGTCGCGCAGCGAAGCCTGGTCGAAGCCGAAATACAGGTTGCTTGCGCTGTACGTCTGGTCGAGGTCGCCTTCGGAGAAGTCGTAGAACGCGGGTTCGAGTTCGGGAATGGCGGGACGTTCGCGACGCTTCAGCGGATCCAGATTGGCCCATTGCGAGCCGAGGAAGCGATATGCGCTGATGAGGGACTGGACGTGGACCTGCTTGCGCGCGGTCGCCAGATTGCTGGTGCTTTCGCGCGGGATGAAGGCATTGGCCTTCGCGCGCTCGGCGAACGATTCGACGATCGGAAAATGAGCGACGTCATTGGCATTCGAGCCGTCGGTTGCAGGCACGTTCTGCAGCGCGTCGAAATACTCTCGCCAGTTCTCCGGCACCGATGCCGGATTGTTGAGGTATGCATCGTACAGTTCTTCAACGTACGAAGCATTGCCGCCGAACAGATAGGAGTTCAGCTGAAACTGCTTCATTACATCTGACATTTTACGCTCACCTTTCTTCGAGCTTCTCGAGAAATAGCGGGTTACTCAACCTTCCGCGACACGGCCTGACCGTTTAGCGGATTGCGAATCAAGTCTTGCTTGGAAGGACCTAAAACTTGCGTGCGCGCAGCATATCACAGAACCGTTACCGAAGTTCACGACGAAATGTGCCCGAAAGCACCGCGCGACGGGGTTTTGCCGGATTGCCACGACCCGCGGGAACAGTGTTTTGCAGCCCGCCCGATTGCGCATCGCGCAGATGCAAAAAAGGCCGCCCGAAGACAGCCTTTTTCATCACGCAAGGGAACGATCGAACTTAGTCGACCGCGCCTTCGCGGCTCGCGCGGCGACGCTCGTGCTCCTTCAGGAAGCGCTTGCGCAGGCGGATCGACTGCGGCGTCACTTCCACGAGTTCGTCGTCGTCGATGAATTCGACCGCGTATTCGAGCGACATCTGGACCGGCGGCACGAGGCGCACGGCTTCGTCGGTGCCCGACGCGCGCACGTTGGTCAGCTGCTTGCCCTTGATCGGGTTCACGACGAGGTCGTTGTCGCGGCTGTGGATGCCGATGATCATGCCCTCATACAGCGCATCGCCCGGCTTCACGAACATGCGGCCGCGATCCTGCAGCTTCCACAGTGCGTAGGCGACCGCGGCGCCGTCATCCTGCGAGATCAGCACGCCGTTGCGGCGCTCGAAGACCGAGCCGTCCTTGACCGGTGCGTACGAGTCGAAGATGTGGCTCATCAGGCCCGTGCCGCGCGTGAGCGTCAGGAATTCGCTCTGGAAGCCGATCAGGCCACGTGCCGAGATCTTGTATTCCAGGCGCGTGCGGCCGCGGCCGTCCGATGCCATGTCGAGCATTTCGCCCTTGCGGCGACCGAGCTCTTCCATCACGCCGCCCTGGTGTTCGTCTTCGACGTCGACCGTCAGCAGCTCGTACGGCTCGTGGCGCACACCGTCGATTTCCTGCATCACGACGCGCGGACGCGACACGGCCAGCTCATACCCTTCACGGCGCATGTTCTCGACGAGAATCGTCAGGTGCAGTTCGCCGCGGCCCGACACTTCGAATACCGTTTCGTCGCCCGTGTCCTTCACGCGCAGCGCGACGTTGTGATTCAGTTCCTTCATCAGGCGGTCGCGGATCTGGCGGCTCGTCACGAACTTGCCTTCGCGGCCTGCCAGCGGCGACGAGTTGACGAGGAAGTTCATCGTCAGCGTCGGTTCGTCGACCGTGATCATCGGCAGCGCTTCCGGCGTGTCGACCGCGCAGATCGTCGCGCCGATGCCGACGTCTTCAATACCGTTGATCAGCACGATGTCGCCGGCTTCAGCCGACTCGACCTGCACGCGCTCGAGGCCCTTGAACGACAGCACCTGGTTGATCTTGCGGTTCAGCACGTCGCCTTCCGGACCGAAGCGCATCACGACCGGCTGGCCCGGCTTGATGCGGCCGCGCGTGATGCGGCCGACGCCGATCCGGCCGACGTACGTCGAGTAGTCGAGCGACGTGATCTGGAGCTGCAGCGGCGCTTCCGGATCGGCCGGGCGAACCGGCACGTGCGCGAGGATCGCCTCGAACAGCGGGCGCATGTCGCCTTCGCGGGTCGCCGGATCGAGCGACGCATAGCCGTTCAGGCCCGATGCGTAGACGATCGGGAAGTCGAGCTGCTCTTCGGTCGCGCCGAGCTTGTCGAACAGGTCGAAGGTCTGGTTGATGACCCAGTCGATCCGCGCGCCCGGACGGTCGATCTTGTTGACGACCACGATCGGCTTCAGGCCGAGCGCCAGCGCCTTCTTCGTGACGAAGCGCGTTTGCGGCATCGGGCCCTCGACCGCGTCGACGAGCAGCAGCACCGAGTCGACCATCGACAGCACACGCTCCACCTCGCCACCGAAGTCCGCGTGCCCCGGCGTGTCGACGATGTTGATGTGCGTGCCTTCGTATTCGACCGCGCAGTTCTTCGCGAGAATCGTGATCCCGCGCTCTTTTTCGATGTCGTTCGAGTCCATCACTCGCTCGGCAATCTGCTGGTTCTCGCGGAAGGTGCCGGACTGGCGGAGCAGTTGGTCGACGAGCGTGGTCTTGCCGTGGTCGACGTGAGCGATGATGGCGATATTGCGAAGGGCGCGGGTCATAGAAACCTGGAAATCGTTGAACGCGCAAACGCGCACGCTCGTCAGTCACCGGGACACGTGCGCGCGCGTTGCAGCTTGGAAAGCCTCAAATTATAGCACGTGAGAATGTCGAGAGCCGGACCGTGTGTTGCAACGCGAAAGATGATGCGCCCCGCCCTCACCTCGCAGAGGGCGATTTCGCCTGCCGACACACTGCCCACGAACGAAGACCCTGACGCCCGCAAGGGAATTTCGGGCCGCGCAGCGCCCGCCCGGCCGTTCGATTAATATTTGCCGCGGCAAGCAAATAGCGCCTATACTGCTGCCTAGTCAACTATTGCAGCTTCAGGGTTTTATGTCGGATTCTCCTTCCCAACCGCCCGTTTCACCGCTGTCCTCGTATCAGATGAACGACAGCGTCGGTTATCTGATGTCGCGTGTGAAGTCGGTGATGACCAACCTCGTCACGCAGCGCACGCAGGAAGAGCTCGGCATTACGGGCACGCAGGCGAGCATGCTGTTCATGATCGCCGTCGGAAAGTGCTCGACGGCCGCCGAACTCGCGCGGGAATACGGGATCGACGCGAGCGCGGTCACGCGCCTGCTCGATCGCGTCGAGAAACGCGGCCTGCTGTCCCGCGTGCGCAGCATCGAGGATCGGCGGGTCGTACGCCTTGAGCTGACCGATGAAGGCCGCGCGCTTGCCGAGCGTTTGCCGCCGGTGTTCCGTAGCGTGCTCGACGAGCTGCTGGACGGATTTACGCCGGAAGAAGTCGGGTTCCTGAAGAGCATGCTGCGCCGCATTCTCAGCAACTACTGCGAAACCGCGGGCGGCAGCATCACGTAATAGTTGCCATAACAATTACTTTTGACAGATTAATGTAAGGAAATCCTTGCAGTGTCCATCATTCATTCCGAGTCAGGGAACAGCGCGATGAAATCCTCCCCGTTGTCCGTGCGCGCCGGGTCGTGCCGCGCCGCCGTCGCCGCCGCGGTTGCCGCGCTGGCGCTGGCGGGCTGCGCAAACTACATCGGCATCAAGAGCGACAAGCAGATCGCACCCGCATCGCAATTCGAAACCGCCCAGAGCCTGCCGGCCCAGGGCGGCCAGTGGCCGGCGCTTGACTGGGCCAACCAGTTCGGCGATCCGCAGTTGCCGAAGCTGATCGACGAGGCGCTCCAGGGCAACCCGTCGATCGCGCAGGCACAGGCGCGCATCGCGAAGGCGTCGTCGTACATCGAGTCGTCGCGCTCGAACCTGATGCCGAAGGCCGAAGCCAGCTACTCGTGGACACGCGAGCTGTATTCGTCGAACGCGCTGTTCCCGCCCCCGTACGGCGGCCAGTGGTACAGCGAGAACAACGCGCTCGCGAGCGCGTCGTGGGATCTCGACCTGTGGGGCAAGAACCGCGAGCGCCTGCACACCGCCGTGTCGCAGGAAAAGGCCGCCGAGGCCGACATGCAACAGGCGCGCATCACGCTCGCGTCGTCGGTGGCCCGCACCTACAACTCGCTCGCCCAGCTGTATGCGCTGCGCGACATCGCGCAGCGCGAGATCGCCAACCGCCAGACGGTCGGCAGGATCACCGACGGCCGCGTGTCGGCCGGTCTCGACACCAACGTGGAACGCCAGACGGCGCGCGGCAACATCGCGACGACCCAGGCATCGCTGTCCGACCTCGACGGCCAGATCACGACCGTGCGCTACCAGCTCGCCGCACTGCTCGGCAAGGGGCCGGATCGCGGGCTGCAGATCGCCGCGCCGGTGATGAACCCGACCGGCGAAGTCGCACTGCCCGGCAACCTGCCGGCCGACCTCGTGTCGCGCCGCCCCGACATCGTCGCCGCGCGCTGGCAGGTCGAGGCCGCGATGCACGACGTGAAGGAAGCGAAGGCCGAATTCTTCCCCGACGTGAACCTCGCGGCCGGCTTCGGCTTCGATGCGTTCGGCTGGGGCAAATTCCTGAATTTCGCGAGCCGCCAGGCGCAGTTCGGCCCGGCCATCCACCTGCCGATCTTCGATGCCGGTGCGTTGCGCGCGCAGCTCAAGGGCCGCTACGCGGACTTCGACCTGTCGGTCGCGAACTACAACCAGACGCTGATCAGCGCGCTGAACGACGTCGCGACGCAGGTCGCGTCGATCCGTGCGGTCGATCGCCAGATGGATGACGCGCAGCGTGCGCTCGATGCGTCGACGCGGGCGTACGACCTCGCCGTGATCCGCTACAAGGCGGGCCTGTCGCCGCAGCTCCAGGTGCTGACCGCGGACACCAACCGCCTCGCATCGGAACAGACGGTGACCAACCTGAAGATGCGCCGGCGCGACATGCAGCTCGCGTTGATCAAGGCGCTCGGCGGCGGGTTCGACGCGACCGGCACGCGGCTCGCCGCGCCCGACGCCGACAAGCAGACAAGACAGGCCGCCAACTGATCCGGCGCCACCACTACGCAGACACTCGAAATAACGGACGGAGAAAATCGCCATGAGCGACCCTCAACAAAACGCCGCCAGCGCACAGCCGCAGAACAACGGGAAGCGCAAACGGATGATGACGCTGCTGATCGCGGTCATCGTGATCGCGGCCATCGCGTACGGTCTGTACTACTTCCTCGTCGCGCGCTTCCATGAAGAGACGGACGACGCATACGTGAACGGCAACGTCGTGCAGATCACGCCGCAGGTCACGGGTACCGTGATCGCCGTGAAGGCCGACGATACGCAGACGGTCAAGGCCGGCGATCCGCTGGTCGTGCTCGACCCGGCCGACTCGCAGGTCGCGCTGCAGCAGGCCGAGGCCAACCTAGCGCAGACGGTGCGCCAGGTGCGCGGCCTGTTCGTCAACGACGACCAGTACCGCGCGCAAGTCGCGCTGCGCCAGTCCGACCTGTCGAAGGCGCAGGACGACCTGCGCCGCCGGATGGCCGTCGCACAGACGGGCGCCGTGTCGCAGGAAGAAATCTCCCATGCACGCGACGCGGTGCGCGCCGCGCAGGCGTCGGTCGACGCCGCGCAACAGCAGCTCGCATCGAACCGCGCACTGACCGCGAACACGACGATCGCGTCGCACCCGAACGTGATGGCCGCGGCAGCGAAGGTTCGCGACGCGTACCTCGCGAACGCGCGCAACGTGTTGCCCGCACCGGTCACCGGCTATGTCGCGAAGCGCTCGGTTCAGGTCGGCCAGCGCGTGTCGCCGGGCAACCCGCTGATGTCGGTCGTGCCGCTGAACGCGGTGTGGGTCGACGCGAACTTCAAGGAAGTCCAGCTCAAGCACATGCGCATCGGCCAGCCGGTCGAATTGACCGCCGACATCTACGGCTCGTCGGCCGTCTACCACGGCAAGGTCGTCGGCTTCTCGGCCGGCACGGGTTCGGCGTTCTCGCTGCTGCCGGCGCAGAACGCGACGGGCAACTGGATCAAGGTCGTGCAGCGCCTGCCGGTGCGTATCGAGATCGATCCGAAGGAACTCGAGAAGCATCCGCTGCGCATCGGCCTGTCGATGCAGGTCGACGTCGACATCAAGGACGAGCGCGGCGACCAGCTCGCCAACGCGCAGAACACGGTCTACGAAACGAACGTGTTCGCGAAGTACGGCGACGAAGCCGACGCCGAGATCGCGCGCATCATCGCCGAGAACGCCGGCGGCAACGCGCCCGCACCGGCCGCGGCGAAGTCGAACGCCGCCGCCAAGATGATGTAACGGTTCCGACTCCGGAAAACTATCGACATGGCACAGGCTCCTGTCTCCCACCCGCCGCTGCAGGGCGGGCAACTCGTGCTCGGGACGATCGCGGTATCGCTCGCGGTGTTCATGAACGTGCTCGACACGTCCATCGCGAACGTCGCGATCCCGACCATCTCGGGCGACCTCGGCGTGTCGTCCGACCAGGGTACGTGGGTCATCACGTCGTTCGCCGTCGCGAACGCGATCTCGGTGCCGCTGACGGGCTGGCTGACCGACCGCTTCGGTCAGGTCCGCCTGTTCCTCGCGTCGATCATCCTGTTCGTCATCTCGTCGTGGATGTGCGGGCTGTCGCCGAACCTGCCGTTCCTGCTCGGCTCGCGCGTGCTGCAGGGCGCGGTCGCGGGCCCGATGATTCCGCTGTCGCAAGCGCTCCTGCTGTCGAGCTATCCGCGCGCGAAGGCACCGATGGCGCTCGCACTATGGGCGATGACGACGCTGATCGCGCCCGTCGCGGGCCCGATTCTCGGCGGCTGGATCTCGGACAACTATTCGTGGCCGTGGATCTTCTACGTCAACATCCCGGTCGGCATCGCCGCCGCCGCCGCGACGTGGGCGATCTATCGCAATCGGGAGTCGGCCGTGCGCCGCGCGCCGATCGACGGCGTGGGCCTCGCGCTGCTGGTCATCTGGGTCGGCTCGCTGCAGATCATGCTCGACAAGGGCAAGGATCTCGACTGGTTCGCGTCGACGACCATTATCGTGCTCGCGCTGACCGCTGTCATTGCGTTCGCGTTCTTCGTGATCTGGGAGCTGACCGCCGAGCACCCGGTCGTCGACCTGTCGCTGTTCCGCATGCGGAACTTCACCGGCGGCACAGTCGCACTGTCGATCGGGTACGGCCTGTACTTCGGCAATCTCGTATTGTTGCCGCTGTGGCTGCAGACGCAAATCGGCTACACCGCGACCGACGCCGGCCTCGTGATGGCGCCGGTCGGGTTGTTCGCGATCCTGTTGTCGCCACTCACCGGGAAGTATCTGCCGCGTACCGATCCGCGCTTCATCTCGACGGCGTCGTTCCTGACGTTTGCGCTGTGCTTCTGGATGCGTTCGCGATACACGACGGGCGTCGACGAATGGTCGCTGACGCTGCCGACGCTCGTGCAGGGTATCGCGATGGCGGGCTTCTTCATCCCGCTCGTGTCGATCACGCTGTCCGGCCTGCCCGGCAACCGCATTCCCGCGGCGTCCGGCCTGTCGAACTTCGTGCGGATCATGTGCGGCGGCATCGGCACATCGATCTTCCAGACCGCGTGGGACCACCGCAACAACTTCCATCACGCGCAGTTGGCCGAGCAGGCGAACCCGTACAACCCGACGTTCAACCAGGCCGTCACACAGATGCGCAGCCTCGGGCTGACGCAGGACCAGGCGCACGGCCTCATCAACAACATGGCCACGCAGCAGGCCGCGCAACTCGGCGTGAACGACCTGTTCTACATCTCGGCGGCGATCTTCGTGCTGCTGATCGGACTGATCTGGATCACGAAGCCGGAGCGCGCGGGCGGCGGCGATGCGGGTGCGGCGGCGTCGGCTGCACACTGAGCACCGCGCTCGAACGAGCGCGCCCAACAAAAAACCCGGTCGATTTCGACCGGGTTTTTTCGTTCCGACGACGGCGCTTGCGCGCCGCGCATCATGCAGCCGTCACGACGAGGCGTTCGGGCGCGAGCACGCCGTTGGCCTTGCGCGCCACGCCGAGCAGTCGCTGCGCGTCGTACACGCGCACACGCTCGCCCTCGGCCGCATCGATCGAATCGAGCGCCGACAGCGGCAAGCGCTGGCCGTGCAGGAATCGCTTCGCGCTGGCTTCGTCGAGACGTACCAGCGGAAACGTCGACAGCAACGCGTCGACCGGCTGAAGCCAGGCGTCGCGCGCCGCTTCGGCAGCGTCGGACAGCGCGTCGAGCGTCACCGCATGTTCGAGCGTCAGCGCGCCGACACCCGTGCGACGCAGCATCGTCAGATGTGCGCCGCAGCCGAGCGCTTCGCCGATGTCTTCGGCCAGCGTGCGCACATACGTGCCCTTGCTGCAGGTCACGCGGAACGTCACGTCGGGCAGCTCGCACGCGAGCAGATCGAGCGCATGGATCGTCACGTTGCGGCCTTCCCGCTCGACGGTCTGGCCCGCACGCGCGTATTCGTACAGCGGCTTGCCGTCGCGCTTGAGCGCCGAATACATTGGCGGCACCTGCACGATCTCGCCGGTAAAGCGCGCGAGCGCCGCTTCGACCGCCGCACGGTCGCATTCGACGGCGCGCGTGTCGAGCACGTCGCCTTCCGCGTCGCCGGTGGTCGTGCGCACGCCGAGACGCATCGTCGCTTCGTAGGTCTTGTCCGCTTCCAGCAAGTCCTGCGAGAACTTCGTCGCTTCGCCGAAGCACAGCGGCAACAGGCCCGAGGCCAGCGGATCGAGCGTGCCGGTATGGCCGGCTTTCTTCGCGAGAAGCAGGCGCTTCGCGCGAATCAGGGCGTCGTTGCTCGACAGGCCGACCGGCTTGTCGAGCAGAAGGACGCCATCCAGCGCGCGCCGCGGCACGCGTGGACGCTGGGGAGCTGCAGTCGTCATGGGGCGTGCGCGCTCAATCGTCCTTCGCGGGCGCGTCGGCTTCGTCGTCGTCCTTCGCGCGCGTCGAGTTGGCTTCCTTGATCAGGCGCGACATTTCCACCGCCTTCTCGATCGTCTGGTCGTAATGGAAGTGCAGCGTCGGCACCGTATGGATGTGCAGGCGCTTGAACAGCAGGTTGTGCAGGTGGCCCGACGCGTGGTTCAGCGCTTCCTGCGTCTTGTCCGGATCGCCGGTCAGCGCCGTGAAATAGACCTTCGCGTGCGCGTAGTCCGGCGTGAGCTCGACGCTCTGGATGGTCACGATACCGATGCGCGGGTCTTTGACCTCGCGCATGATGAGTTCGGACAGATCGCGCTGAATCTGGTCGGCGATCTGAACGTTGCGATTGGGGGAAGTACGTTTCCTGGACATGATCGATCCGTGATCCGTTTATCAGGATAAAGCGACGCGCCGTTGGCACGCCACCATGAAAATGGGCGGGACAGGCCCAAGCCTGCCCCGCCCCATGAGCCGATACGCGACGATTACAGCGTCCGTGCGACTTCGGTCACTTCGAAGACTTCGAACTGGTCGCCTTCGATGATGTCGTTGAAGTTCTTCACCGACATACCGCACTCGAAGCCTTGCTTGACTTCCTTCACGTCGTCCTTGAAGCGCTTCAGCGATTCGAGTTCGCCCGTGAAGATCACGACGTTGTTGCGCAGCACGCGAACCGACGACGAGCGCTTGACGATACCGTCGGTGACCATACAGCCGGCAACCGTACCGACCTTCGGCACCTTGAACACCTGGCGCACCTCGACCATGCCGGTCACGACTTCGCGCTTCTCCGGCGCCAGCATGCCCGACATCGCGGCCTTCACCTCATCCACTGCGTCGTAGATGATGTTGTAGTAGCGGATGTCGATACCGTTCGCTTCGGCCAGCTTGCGCGCCTGTGCATCCGCACGCGTGTTGAAGCCGATGATGACCGCCTTCGATGCCGTTGCCAGGTTGACGTCGTTCTCGCTGATGCCGCCCACCGCGCTGTGCACGATCTGCACGCGCACTTCGTCGGTCGACAGCTTGAGCAGCGACTGCACGAGCGCTTCCTGCGAGCCCTGCACGTCTGCCTTGATGATGAGCGGCAGGTTCTGCACTTCGCCTTCGCCCATCTGCTCGAGCATGCTTTCCAGCTTCGCGGCCTGCTGCTTCGCCAGCTTGACGTCGCGGAACTTGCCCTGACGGAACAGCGCGATTTCGCGCGCCTTGCGCTCGTCCGGCAGCACGATCACTTCCTCGCCTGCACCCGGCACTTCCGACAGACCCTGGATTTCGACCGGGATCGATGGGCCGGCTTCCTTCGTCGGCTTGCCGTTCTCGTCGAGCATCGCACGCACGCGGCCGTAAGCCGTGCCCGCGAGCACGATGTCGCCGCGATTCAGCGTACCCGACTGCACCAGGATCGTCGCGACCGGGCCCTTGCCCTTGTCCAGCTTCGCTTCGATCACGATGCCCTTCGCCGGCGCCTCGACCGGTGCCTTCAGTTCCAGCACTTCCGCCTGCAGCAGCACGTTCTCGAGCAGGTCGTCGATACCGGCGCCCGTCTTGGCCGACACCGGCACGAACGGCGAATCGCCACCGTATTCTTCCGGCACGACGCCTTCCGCGACCAGCTCCTGCTTGACGCGGTCCGGGTTCGCTTCCGGCTTGTCGATCTTGTTGATCGCCACGACGATCGGCACGCCACCCGCCTTCGCGTGCGCGATGGCTTCCTTCGTCTGCGGCATCACGCCGTCGTCGGCAGCCACCACCAGCACCACGATGTCGGTCGCCTTCGCGCCGCGTGCACGCATTGCCGTGAACGCTTCGTGACCCGGCGTATCGAGGAACGTGATGACGCCGCGCGGCGTTTCGACGTGGTATGCGCCGATGTGCTGCGTAATGCCGCCCGCTTCGCCCGCTGCAACCTTCGCGCGGCGGATGTGGTCGAGCAGCGAGGTCTTGCCGTGGTCGACGTGACCCATCACGGTGACGACCGGCGGACGCGGCAGCTGTTCCGCATCGGTACCGGTCTCGCCTTCGACCAGCAGTGCTTCCGGATCGTCCAGCTTCGCGGCAACCGCGCGGTGGCCCAGTTCCTCGACGACGATCATCGCCGTTTCCTGGTCCAGCACCTGGTTGATCGTGACCATCTGGCCCATCTTCATCATCACCTTGATGACTTCGGAGGCCTTGATCGACATCTTGTGCGCAAGATCGGCAACCGAGATGGTTTCCGGCACGTGCACTTCACGCACGATCGGTTCGGTCGGTGCCTGGAACGTCGATGCGCTGTCCTGGTGACGGCCGCGACCCTTCGGGCCGCCGCGCCAGCCGCGGTCGACGCCGCCGCTCGAATCGCCGCGCGTCTTGATGCCGCGGCGCTTCGCTGCGTCGTCCTGCCAGCCGCCCTTGCCGCCGCCCGGCTTCTTGTTGCGGTCGCCCGCGCCTGCCGGTGCCGTCGTGGCCGCCGGCGCTGCACCGGCCGGCTTCTTCACGGCCGGACGTGCCTGCGCGCCTGCGCCCGCCGGCTTTGCCGGCTTGTGCAGCGTGCCCTTCGCTTCGGCCGGCTTCGGCGGTTCCACCGGCTTCGGCGGCTCGACTGCCTTGACCACGGCCTTGCGCGGCGTGTTCATCATTTCGCGGATCGCGCGTGCTTCGGCTTCTGCCGCCGCGCGACGCTTGCTGATCTCTTCCTGCTCGGCGCGCGCCTTGTCCGCCGCCTCGCGGGCAGCATCCTCGGCCTTCTTCGCCGCTTCGCGCTGGGCCGCACGTTCGGCGGCCGCGCGTGCTTCATCCTGCGCGGACTGCGCACCGGCTGCTTCCTGCTGAGCCTCGGCGGCCTGCTGGGCAGCCGCCTGCTGTGCCGCTGCGGCTTCGGCCGCGGCACGCTTCGCCGCCGCTTCTTCCTCGGCACGGCGGCGCTCGGCTTCGGCCGCTTCCTCACGGGCACGGCGCTCGGCTTCCTCGCGCTCGAGGCGCTCCTGACGCTCGCGCAGTTCCTGCGCCTGCTTCTCGAGCAGCTCGGCCTCGCGGCGCGCTTCTTCCTCGCGACGCTTCAGTTCCGCATCGTCGTCCGCTTCGGCGACCTGCGCCTGACCCTGTTCCGCACCCTCGGCCACGTCGTCGCGCTTGACGAACGTACGCTTCTTGCGGACCTCGACCTGAATGGTGCGAGCCTTGCCCGTCGCGTCAGATTGCTTGATCTCCGACGTATGCTTGCGGGTCAGCGTGATCTTGCGCTTGTCGCCGTCGGTTGCGCCGTGTGACTTGCGCAAATGATCGAGCAGACGCGCCTTGTCCGCTTCGGACAGCGCATCGTCTTCACTCGCTTTCTGGACGCCCGCTGCCTGCAGCTGTTCGAGCAGCACACCAGCAGGCATTTTCAGTTCCGCGGCAAATTGGGCTACGTTGTTACTCGCCATTCATTCCTCTTAGTGCAAGGACCGATTCCTTGCGGTTAGCATCGGGTCAGGCCATACGGCCGCCATCAAATCAGTGCGCCATGGTCATTTCTCACTGGAACCAGTGTTCACGTGCTTTCATGATCAACGCCTTAGCGGCATCCTCTTCCATCCCGGTCATATCGACCAGTTCATCCACGGCCAGCTCGGCGACATCGTCGCGCGTCTGCATGCCGTGTTCGGCCAGCTTCGCGAGCAACTCCGGCGTGATGCCGTCGAGGCCCTTCAAATCCAGCGCTGCATTTTCAACCTTTTCTTCGTTCGCGATCGCCATCGTCAACAGTGCGTCGCGTGCGCGGTTGCGCAGTTCGTGCACGGTGTCCTCGTCGAACGCCTCGATTTCGAGCATTTCGTTGAGCGGCACGTACGCGATTTCTTCGAGGCTCGTGAAGCCTTCGTCGATCAGGATGTCGGCAACTTCTTCGTCGACGTCGAGACGCGCCATGAACAGCGAACGCAGTCGGTCGCGCTCTTCACCCTGCTTCAGGGCGGATTCGTCCGGCGTCATGATGTTGATCTGCCAGCCGGTCAGTTCGCTGGCAAGGCGAACGTTCTGACCGCTGCGGCCGATCGCGACAGCCAGCTCGTTTTCGTCGACGACGACGTCCATCGAGTGCTTTTCTTCATCGACGACGATCGACTGGACGGCTGCCGGCGCGAGCGCGCCGATCACGAACTGGGCGGGATCCTCGGACCATAGCACGATGTCGATGTTTTCGCCACCGAGCTCGTTGCGCACGGCCTGCACGCGGGAACCGCGGATGCCGACGCAGGTGCCGATCGGATCGATCCGCTTGTCGTAGGCGATCACGCCGATCTTCGCGCGCACGCCCGGATCGCGAGCGGCTGCCTTGATCTCGAGCAGGCCCTGCTCGATTTCCGGCACTTCCATCTCGAACAGCTTCATCAGGAACTCGGGCGCCGTGCGCGAGAGTTCGATCTGCGGGCCGCGCGCGGTGCGGTCGACCTTCGCGATGTAGGCACGCACGCGGTCGCCCACGCGCAGGTTTTCCTTCGGGATCAGCTGGTCGCGGCGCAGCAGCGCTTCGACACGGCCCGATTCGACGATGAAGTTGCCCTTGTCGAGGCGCTTCACCGTGCCGGTCATGATCTTTTCGCCGCGCTCGAGGTAGTCGTTCAGGATCTGCTCGCGTTCGGCATCGCGCACCTTCTGCAGGATCACCTGCTTCGCGGCCTGCGCGCCGATACGGCCGAACTCGATCGACGGCACCGGCTCCTCGATGAATTCGCCGACTTCGACGTCGGGCTTCTGCTCACGTGCTTCGAACAGCAGGATCTCGCGATCCGGCTCCTGCAAGCCTGCCTCGTCGGGCACGACGAGCCAGCGACGGAAGGTTTCGTGCTCGCCGCTTTCGCGATCGATATGGACGCGGATTTCGGCGCCTTCGTCGAACAGCTTCTTGGAAGCGGAAGCGAGCGCGGCCTCGAGGGCGCCCAGCACCACATCCTTGTCGACGTTTTTCTCGCGCGCCAGCGCATCCACCAGCATCAACACTTCGCGACTCATTATTTGCGGCTCCTAAAGTCAACTTGCGGAATCAGGCGGGCTTTGTCGATATCGGCCAGCGTGAAATCCAGCATGGCTGCCTCGCCCTTCTTCCTCTCAAATTCCAAACCGATCGTTTCGCCATTCGGCGCGTGCAGAATGCCCCGGTACGTCTTGCGCCCGTCCAGCGGCTTTTTCAAGGTCACGGAAACTTCGCTGCCGGCGAAGCGCTCGAAGTCGGCCAGCTTCTTCAACGGGCGGTCGAGCCCCGGGGACGAGACTTCGAGCCGTTCGTAATCGATGTTTTCGACCGTCAAGACGTGCTGGAGCTGACGCGTGACCTTTTCGCAATCTTCGAGCGAGATGCCGGCAGGCTGATCGATGTAGATGCAAAGCATGCCGCGCCCGGTGCGCTCGAGATCCACCAGCTCGTAGCCGAGCCCGGTGACCGTGGTTTCTATCAGTTCCGTCAGTTGCACAGTGTCCTCTCAGGTGTTCGCGCCCGCCGCTCGCGATTCACCCGCGGGCGCGCGCCTTAGCCGGCGCAGGAAGCGCTACCCGAGATGCCTAACCGTTTCAGCAAAAAAAAATGGGCGGAACGCCCATCTTCTTACTGGTGGTCGCACCTGAGCCGCACATTGAATCCGTACGCCCAGCGACTCCGCGATTATAGCGATTTTTGGCGCAAACGCCAAGCCAGCCGGTAAAAGCAGCGTCCAGCCCGCCTTTACCGACCAAAAATGCGAAACCGGACTGTCCGACCAGGCGGCATAATCCGGCAGCGCGATATATATACAGTCAAAAGCAAACCACGCAGGGCGAGGTGCCGACCCAACCGGACTCGTGCCGATTTCGCCGGCACACCGGCGGCTTCACGCCGCCGGACGCCGCAAACGCTCAGCGGCCCCGCGAGCGATTGCGCTGCGGACGCTGACCGCCGCGCGCACCGCCACCGCCGTTGCCGGCGCCTTCGGCGCGATTGCCGTTGGGATTGCGGTTGCCGCCCTTGCCGCCGCCGCGCTTGCCGCCAGCGCCTTCACGCTTGGGGCCCGCGCCATACGACGCACGATTGCCGTCGACATCGCGACCGCCACCCGAGCGGTTGCCATAACCCGACGGCGAAACCGGCAAGCTGCCGTAACCGCTCAGGCCGGGCAGGCCCGGGGCGCCGCGCCGGCCGCCACCGCGACGCGGCTGGTCGAGCTGACCATGCGTCGTCAGCACCGGCTCGCGGCCGATGAAGCCCATCGACGTCTGCATCGGATCCGGCTGGCGGCGCTCGGCCTGCCCGCCACCACCGCGCTTGCCCTTTTCCTCGGACGGCGCCTTCAGGCCGACGGTCGCCATCAGCTTGCGCACCTGCGCCTCGTCGAGCTCTTCCCAGCGGCCGCGCTTCAGGCCGCGCGGCAGCGGGATCGGACCGTGACGCGTACGGATCAGGCGGCTCACCATCAGGCCGGCCGCCTCGAACATCCGGCGCACTTCGCGGTTGCGGCCTTCGGCCAGCGCAACGTGATACCAGTGGTTCGTGCCTTCGCCGCCGCCGTCGCGGATGCGCAGGAAGTTCGCCGGGCCGTCATCGAGCTCGACGCCATGCAGCAGTTTCTGCCGCATCCCTTCGGACAGTTCGCCGACGACGCGCACCGCGTACTCGCGTTCGACGCTGTAGCGCGGATGCATGAAGCGGTTCGCGAGATCGCCCGACGTCGTCAGCATCAGCAGGCCTTCGGTGTTGAAGTCGAGACGGCCCACCGCGAGCCATTTCGCCGTCTTCATCGGCGGCAGGCGGTCGAACACCGACGGACGACCTTCCGGGTCCGCGTGGCTGACGATCTCGCCGGTCGGCTTGTGGTACAGCAGCACGCGCGGCGGCTTGTTCGGCAGCTTGCGCTTGACCGGCTTGCCGTTGATGCGAACCTGATCGGTCGGCATGATGCGCTGGCCGATATGCGCAGGCTCACCGTTCACCGACACGCGGCCGGCGACGATCAGCTCTTCCATTTCGCGGCGCGAACCCATGCCGGCTTCCGCGAGCACCTTGTGGAGCTTCGGCGCGTCGTCGTCCGGCGACAGCACGCGCTTGTTCGCCGGCTGGCTGCGGCCGCGACGCAGCATCGGCGCACGTACGCCGCTGCCGCCCGCCGAATTGTCCGCGTCGAATGCCGGCGACGTCACATAGGCGAACAGATCGTCCTGCGACGCTGCGTCGCCTTCGGCCTTCGCCGCGCCGCCCTCGGCCTTCGCCGAACCGCCGCGTCGCCCCTGGCCGCCTTGCCCGCCCTGGGCACCCTTGGCTGCGCCTTCGCGCTTGCCGGCCGGCTTGCGGCCACCCTTGGCCGCACCTTCCTTGCGCGGCGCGCGTGCGGGCTGCGCTTCCGCCGCGTCGGCCGGCTGCGCTTCCGCGCCCTCGCCGCCCTGCGACTCGCCATCGCCCTTCGACTTGGCTGCCGCGCGGCGACGCGCGATCAGGCTGCGCGGGCCGCGCCGCAGGCCGCGGCGGGGACGCTCGTCACCACCCGCGGCCGGAGCGTCCTGCTCCGGCGCATCGTCGGCACGCGCGGCCTGCACGGCAGGCGCGGACGATTCAATATCGTGGATATCAGTCAAAACAACCTCAAAATGTCAGGTCTCGCGCCCGACTCGGGCGCGGCAAGAAGTCGGCCGCGATCAGGCGCGGCGCTGTTCGGGTTCTGCTTCGTCGTCCGGCAGCGCGTCGGCGCCGATGGGCGCGCTGGCACTGCGTACGGCGTCGGCGAGGCTGTCGGACGTATCGTCCAGCAACTCGCCGTCCGCGGGACGGGAGCGTGAGGCGTCGGCCTGGCCAGCCTCGCCCGGCATGTCGCCGGCCGCTTCCGCTCCGTCTCCGGCAACCGCGTCGGCAGCCGGCTTGCGATCTTCCTCGTTCCACACCGCGTGCAGCGGCTCGGGCTGCTCGCCGGCCGGCGCTGCTTCGGCGCCGCCCTGTTCGCTCTGAACGCGATCCGCTTCCAGCGTATCGCGGTTCGGCATTTCCTGCGTCGGCGCGCCTTCCGTTGCGGCGTCGCCCGGCAATTCGTCCGGCCGAACGTGCGACTCGTCCGCCGCCGCCTCGCCGGCTTCCGGCACCGCGTCCGCCGCCGGCGCATCGCCGTCGAAGTCCATCGCCTGCTGCGCGAGCAGCGCGGCTTCGATGTTCGCCGCCGGCTCCTCGAGCGCCGGCAGGTCGTCGAGCGCCTTCAGGCCGAGATCGTCGAGGAACTGCTTGGTCGTCGCGTACAGCGCCGGGCGGCCCGGCACGTCGCGATGCCCGATCACCTCGATCCAGCCGCGATCCTCGAGCTGCTTGACCACCTGCGTATTGACCGTGACGCCGCGAATCTCTTCGATGTCGCCACGCGTGACGGGTTGCCGATACGCAATGATCGCGAGCGTCTCGAGCACCGCACGCGAATATTTCGGCGGCTTCTCGGGATGCAGTCGGTCCAGGTAATGGCGCATCGCCGGCTTGCTCTGGAAGCGCCATCCGGTTGCCAGCGCCACCAGTTCGACACCGCGGCCGGACCAATCCTGTTTCAGATCTTCGAGCAACGTGCGGACCGTGTCAGCCGACACGCCGTCGGCAAAGAGCTTGCGCAAATCGCCGAGCTTCAGCGGTTCCTGCGCGCAGATCAAAGCAGTCTCGAGGACGATCTTCGCCTCTTGGGTATTCATGCAGCTAGGCCAGACCCTGTGGTCAAACGAACCGGATCAACAAACAGACGAAAGGAACGGAAGACGCGCTCGCCCGATTCTGATCGGTCATATTGATGGGAGCACGAACCGGGGGCGGCGAACCAACTTCAAGCCAGGCCCAAACCGGACGGAACAGCACGGTTCAACGACGGAACCGCGTGACTGAGCGCCATCTTACGCAAAATTGCCCGGTGCGTAAAGATGAGCCGAAAGGCCCGCCGCCCGCACGCCGCACCCGCTCCGCCCCCGCTTCAACGCAGGCCTGCGCCGCGCGCGAGGAACGCCCGCAAGCGCTCGACGCCTGCCTCGAGCCGCACCGGATCGCACGCGTAGCACCAGCGCACGAACCCTTCCCCCTCCGGGCCGAACGCGCGGCCGGGCGCCAGCCCGAGCCCCGCCTCGCGCACCAGCGACTTGCAGAACGCAAGACTGTCGTCCGCGCCCGGCAACCGCAGGAACAGGTACATCGCACCCGGCGGAGGCGGCACGTCGACGCCCGGCAACGTGCGCAGCGCGGCGACCAGGTGGTCACGCGCACCGCGCAGCGCCGCGACGAACGACTGCACGAACGGCTCGCCGTCACGCAGCGCGACTTCTCCCGCGGCCTGGATGAAACCCGGCGCGCACGATGTGTTGTACTCGACCAGCTTCGACAGATCGCCCATCACCGACGCCGGCGCGACCAGCCATCCGAGCCGCCAGCCCGTCATCGCCCAGGCCTTCGAGAACGAATTCACGACGATTACCCGCTCGTCGCGCGATGCGATGCCCAGGAACGACGGCGCGCCGTCCGTGCCGAACACGAGCCGCTCGTATACCTCGTCGGCGACCACCCAGATGCCGTGGCGCCGGCAATGCGCGAGCACGACCTGCTGGTCGTCGCGGGACATCACCCAGCCGGTCGGATTGTTCGGCGAGTTGACGAACAGCATCCGCGTGCCGGGCGTCAGCGCCGCGATCAGCCGGTCGACGTCGAGCCGCCAGCCCGCATCGCCATGGCGGAGCGACACGCACTCGACCTGTGCACCGAGGATCTTCGGGATCTCGACGAGGTTCGGCCAGAGCGGCGTGACGGCGACGACGCGGTCGCCCGGGCCGACCAGCAATTGCGCGGCCAGCATCAGCGCGCTCACGCCCGAACTCGTCACGGCGATCGTATCGGCCGCCGTCGCACCGTGACGCGCACCGACATAGGTCGCAATCGCGTTGCGCAGCGGCACGGTGCCGAGGTTGTGCGTGTAGAAGGTCGCACCGTCGCGCAGTGCCGCGGCAGCCGCGTCGCGAATGAATTCGGGCGTCACGCGATCGGATTCGCCGAACCAGAACGGCAGCACGTCGGGTACGCCGAAGCCGGCGTTCGCCACTTCCCGGATCAGCGACGGACGCAGCGCCTGAACTGCGCTGCGCGCCGCCGGCTCGCCCGTCGCCGGGCCGACATCTGCGGAATGCGTCATCGAGAACCGCCACCGAGGAACACGATCCGCGTAGTGTACCGGCGTGCGCGCCCGATCCGCACCCTTTCAGTCGAGATCCTCCGCCCGCGCCGGCATCTGGCGCACGAGTTCCCAGATCGCCTGCGCGGCCGGCGACAGCGAGCGGTCGCGGCGGCGCACCAGCTCGACGGTGCGCTCGGTACGCGGCGTCAGCGGCCGCGCGACCAGTGTCGATCCGGCCGGCAGCGGCAGCGACAGCCACGGCTGCACGCTCACCCCGACGCCGGCCTCAACGAGCCCGAACACCGTCGCCGAATGCCCGAGCTCCTGCATGACCGTCGCATTGACCCGATGGGCGGCCAGCGCGGCGTCGATCAGCGGCCGGCTTCCGGACGCATGGTCGAGCAGCACGAGACGCTCGCCGTCGAGCGCCGTCCACGGCACCTCGGCCCGCGCCGCGAGCGGATGATCGGCGCGCGCGACCAGGCAGAACGAGTCGGTCATCAACGGTTCGCATACGAGATCGGCAACGGCGAGCGGCCCGATGACGACGCCGAAATCGACTTCGCTCGACTTCACCTTGCGCAGGACGTCGCTCTGCACGTCGTCACGCAGGCCGAGCGTGACGAACGGGAACTGGCGCTCGCACGACGCGACGACGCGCGGCATCAGCCGGCACGCGATCGTCGGGCTCGCAGCGACGATCACGCGCCCCCGCCGCTGCTCGCCGATCTCGCGAATCTCGCGCAGCGTGTCGTCGAGATCGGCGATCAGGCGGGACACGCTCGCGATTAGGTTCGTCCCGACGTCGGTCAACTGCACGTCGCGCGTCGTCCGGTCGATCAGCTTCAGTCCGAGCTCGGTCTCGAGTTCGCGCACGCAACGGCTGACCGCGGACTGCGTGAGCCCGATCTCGTCGCCCGCGCGACTGAAGCTCCGGAGCCGCGCAACCTCGATGAATACGCGAAGCTGGCGCAGCGTAACGTTCATCCCCTCTCCTCATCAATCGTCGATACCGATGCGCGATTTTAATGCGCGCCATCGTCTTCGATGTGCGAATCCGGCACCGGCAGCACATGTTTCGCTGCGGTGCAATATCGACGCAAACGCACGTAGCACGGGCGACTTGCACAAGATTGGTGATTGTCCTGATTTGCTGGCGGGTTATTTTGGCGTCTTATACGCCCCTAGCTGACTTAGCCGTCAGCCCGCTGCCAAGCGGCTCTCGCGGGAATCGCCTCAGACATGGCACACATCGTGCTTTATCTGACGTACAGGGCGCAGGTCGAGTCGGACAGAGGGCAGAAACGCCGCTGCCGGCCAACCGGAAGCCCCCACCCGGCACTCGACGCTCGAGTGCTTGAAGAGTGCGCGGCGCAGGGCAGCGCACCGGAGTTAGCTTCGCTGAGGTGAGGACATGATGCTGTTCGACGATTTGAGAGATAACGAGTGGGCGCTGGTCGAAGGTCTGTTTTGCTCGGAACCCGCACGCAGTGAACGGCGCGGCCGTCCCCGCGTGGAGGCCCGTTCGGTGGTAAACGCCGTGCTGTGGGTACTGTCGACGGGTGAAGGCTGGTCGAAGCTGCCGGGCCGCTATCCGTCGCCGCCGACCTGCCGCCGTCGCTTCGACGAATGGCAGGCAGACGGCACGCTCGCCGAAATCGTCAAGCGACTCGGCACGAGCGGCCGCCAGATCTCGCTGCGCGGGCGCATTGGGGCGAGCGCGACGAAGCCGCCAGCACCGCCGAGCCGCGACCGGCTGCGCGGCGCCTTCTGGACCAACCCGGAATCCTGGCGCGCCCCCGTGAAGATGGCGTAACGCATGCTCGATCGGGCGGCTTCGGCCGCCCGGTTTCTTTCAGTGCCACGCGCTTTTGCGCGGCGCTCGCGTCGTCGTCGATTGCGCCTGTCGTGCGGCGATACATCTATTTACGATTATTTACAGCAAGCCTGCACTCCCACGCTTACCTTAGCGAAATATCAACAGGCCGCGCCGGTGGCTTGAAGGGAGCCCCGCCATGAAACCAATGTCACTGCTCGTCGCATGCGGCATTGTCATTTCGCTGGCGCTGACCGCCCCCGCTCGCGCGGACGATCGCGCGAAGCCGCCTCACCACCAGCAGGATCATCGGAACACCCTTCGCCAGCAACCGCCCGCCGCGCCGCCCAATCGGCAGACCGTGCCGCGCGGCGATTTGCGCGGCGACATCGCCAGCAACGCGCGCGCGCGCACTGGCTCGCAGCCGACCGACCTGCCGCGTCATCCGTAGTCCGCAGGATTTCGTCAAAGAAAATTACCGGATTCGGGAACTGCCCGACATGCGACGAGTCACATTCGTTGCCATGAGCACAGCGTGGCAACAGCAAAAGTATCCGGTACGCCCGTATCCTCGCGATACGGGCTTTTTTTTGCGTCGCCGGTGGCCAGCGCGCGAGAACGGGAGTGCGCCGCTACAGGCGGCTTTCGAGAATCGCCACGGCGCTCGCTTCGCTCAATGCGTAGTCGTCCATACGGCGATCGGTCCAGGAAAGCAGTTTCTCGTCACGCTCGAGGCGCGCGCATTCGGCACGACCGTTGTCGGTCAGCACCGCGATGTCGACCGGCGCATGGAAACCCGGTGCGGGAGCAACGGTCTTCTGCCTGACCGTGTCCATCAGCCCCAGCGACCGGAGATACTCGAACACGCCCGGGCGGCGCGCCCACGGTACCTGGCGGTACTGCACTCGTCTCAATGCGTCGAGCACCGCTTCGTTGGAATACGTGGTCATCTCGATTCTTTCTTAAAGTGCAGCGACAATGCGAAGCGGCGCGCCGGGCGGGAGCTCCGCCCGCCGATACCGCCACCGATTCTGGGGCCGACGTTCGGCGTCGCGTCAGGGCCGGATCGTCAGCCGTCCATAAAAAGACACCATACCCCAATCAAATTGATTCTGTTCGATTCATTTGTACTTCTCTTCATCGGTTTCATGCTCTGCCGCAAGCGGCGGCGACTCATCGCGATCGCGAGCGTCGCGCTGCTCTGGCTGCTCGCGACAGGCTGGCTCGCCGCGCCGCTCATCGCGTGGACCGAGGCGGGCGTGACGCCGGTCCAGCGCGCCGACATGCATGGCCGGACCACGCTGATCATCATCGGCGCCGGCACGCGGCGCAGCGACACCGGCCTGCGACCGCCTCCCGACGGGGAAGCACGCATCCGCGCGACCGCGGCGCTCTACCGCACGTGCCGGCAGCAGGCGACCGGCTGCACCGTGGTGATGTCGGGCGGCGACCCGCAACGTCACGGCGAAACCGAGGCGGCCGTCTACGGGCGCCTGCTGGTCGCGGCGGGTGTCGCTTCCAGCGACCTCGTCCTCGAGCCGAACAGCCGTACCACCTACGAAAATGCGAAATTCACTGCATCTATACTACGCTCACAACATGACGACACGCGCATTCTCGTCACGTCGTCCTATCAGATGCGCCGCGCATTGCTCGATTTCCGCCGCTTCGGCATCGATCCGCAACCCGTTTATGCGAACCGCCGGCGCGCGCAAACGGGCTGGCTGCCCCGCTGGCACAACCTGGAAGACGCGAATCAGGCATTGCACGAACTGATCGGCATCGCACAGTTCCACGTCTACCGATGGCTCGGCTGGTTTTGATGGCGACGCTTGCACCGGCGGCGAACGCGACGGTGCCGCCCCGGAATGGCATGCGCATGACGGAATGCACGAAGTGTTGCGCGACTTCAACGGGGCCTTGCGCTGTGCCTCGATCCGGTGCACATTGATCCGTCACTTTTGTTACACTCGACACGCACTCGATTGCAGTCGCCAGACAAAACGGCAACATTCGGGTTCATCACCACTTAGCGGAGGTAAAGCAATGAAGAAGACGTCCCTGGCTATTCTGGTCGCGATGTCGGCGCTGACTGGCGCAGCGTATGCGCAAGAGAGCACGCAAATCCAGACCATCACCGACCCGGCGAAGATCGCCGAGATCGAGCAGCGCGCACAGGCACTGCAACAGCAGCAAGCAGCCGAGGCTGCACAGCCGGCGGCGCAGGAAGAGCACCACGGCAAGAAGGCTGCTCACCACAAGGCAGCGAAGAAGGCTGGCAAGAAGGCCGCCAAGGCCGCTCCGGCAGACGCTGCCAGCCAGTAAGTTCGGCGGCACCGCACAAGCGAAAAGCCGAATCCGGGCAACCGGGTTCGGCTTTTTTGGTTGCGGCGCCTGCGCGCTGTGCTAAAGTCGCGCACCGAAATTTTCCACCCGTGCGCACCCCGGTGCGGAGGACAGCATGAGCAACATTCAACTCGACATCGAGTGGACCGAAGCAGCCACTCGCAAGATCAAGCAACTGATGCCGCGCGGCTCGGACGACGCCTTTCTCGCGCTGCCGCCGATCGAGTGCCTGCCGATGGAGGGCGACGTGCTTTTCCTCGGCCCGCAAGGCAAGCAGCAACCGTTCATCGTCGCCGAACGCCAGTATCACCACGACGGCGATGCCGACTGGACGATCATCCTGATCCTTGACGTACCCAGCGCGTCGCACTGACGCGTCGCGGCGGCCGGCAACGCGTCCGGCCGCACCGCCCTGCTCGCACGCGCTGCGACTGCACGCGAACCCCGGGCCGATCGAGCCGGTCCGCGTCCGTTTCGCGATTGAGCGGCGTGTGAGCGGAACGCTCACACACCGCCAACGCGACCTCGCCCTACCGGCGCTCGCCGGATGCGAACCGCGCCGCCCCCACTCCAATTGATTGCGAATCACCGAATCCCGCACAGGCCGGATCGGCGCCCTCGCATTGCGGCCCCACCAAAAAAAATTGCCCGCGCTTCATACGAAGCGCGGGCGAAACCGTCGCCCTACGAGGATAGGCGACGGGGCCATCGAGACCCGCGCGCGGCGCGGATCATCATCGGTTGTGCCCGCGCTCGCAGCGCCGGCATCTGGGGACGTCGAAACCGTTGGTCGGGCGTTCGCGACGCCTGCCCGGTCTCTGGCAGCACCCTCCCTGTCCTAACGATTCGAACTAATAAAGCAGTTTGCGTGCCAGGTGCATTTTCGAAAGCACATCATTGATCCATAAGGATATTTTTCGGGACCATGACGATGTAACACCCGTTCCGCCGCCGTAACGCGCGGATGTTACGTAACGTCACAAGGCGGAGCAGCCGAACGTCCCGCACACGCCGACGTCACGGCGCGCGACCATAAAAAAAGCCCGCCGGGCGGCGGGCTTGTTCGACGAGCGGGATCGTCGCGATCAGCGCAGCTGATTCACGAGCAGCCCCATGATCTGCCGGGCCGGCGACGACGAATCGATCGCACCCGAATCGTCGACGACTGCCACACGCGTCTGGTCGGCCGTCAGCGCCTTCACGTTGACGCGATACTGCTTCGCCTGCTTTTCCTTCTTGCCGTGGAACAGTTGGCTCCAGAAGCCCTGCTCGGCCGCGCTCAGATCCTTCGGATCGACATAACGCACGAAATACAGACCCTTCGTGCGATCGCGATCGTCGACCGTGAAGTTCGCGCGATCGAGTGCGAGGCCGACGTGCAGCCACGACCGGTCGTACGGCTCGCCGAGCGTGACTTCGGACGGCACCGCACTCGTGTCGACGTCGTTCGCTTGCGACGACGTACGCGCGACGTTCTGCGCAGCGATCGCCGCGGCAGCCGCCTTCGATGCGTCGGTATCGGCCTTCTTGTCCTTCGGCACCGTGTTGTCGTTGATGTTCGCGACCGGCGGCTCGCCGTTCTTCGCACGCTGCTCGTTCTGCGCGAGCACCGCCATCAGCCGCTTCAGGTATTCCGTCTCGAGCGCCGGATCGTTCGGCTTCGCTTCCCACTTGCTCGAATCGTTGTTCGCGCCGGTGATCGCCTCGCGCATGCCCTTCTGGCTGACGAACACATAGGTGCCGCCGTTCGGCGCCGAATCGAGGCGCGTGCGGTACTTGTTGCGCTCGGCCGTCACGTACGAATTGCCCATCGCCTTCGAGATCACGCTGCGGATCAGGCCGCCGTTGATCTGCGGATGGGTCTCGTTCCAGTCGGTTTCCATCACGCCCTTGTCGCGCTGGTCGACGACGAGCAGGAAGCCCTGCTCCTGCCAGAAGCGGCGCACTTGCGGCCAGATGTCGCCGGGCTTCTTGCCGTCGATCACGAGCCAGCTCTCGGTGCCGTCGCGCTGGATATGCATGCCGGCCACGGCGGGCGCGACGGTATCCGTCGCGGGCGCCGTGTGCTGGACCTGCTGAAGCGCGGACAGGGAAGTCGCGCCGCCCTGCGGCGGCAGCGAACGCTGATCGGCCGTCTCGTCGAGCATGTTGGGCGGCACTGCGAGCGACGCTTCCTTCGATTTCGAATCGCTCTTGTAGTCCACTTTCGTGGGCGACGACGTACCGCAACCGGCGACGAGCGCGCCAGTGGCGAGCACTGCAGCGAACCGCATGGTAAGACGAAGATCAGTCATGTTCGGGGAATCCTCTTCCGCTAAATCACGGCGCTTTCCGTGGATCAACCTTGCATTTTACCGGGGCCGCGCCGGGATGTGCAAAAAAGCGACGGGCAAGAAAAAACCCGCGTCAGCCTGAACTGACGCGGGTTCTTATCTGGTCGGGGCGAGAGGATTTGAACCTCCGACCACCTGCACCCCATGCAGGTACGCTACCAGGCTGCGCTACGCCCCGAAAGAAAAAAATTATAACAGAGAGTTGGCCGGTTTAGAACGGGTCGCATGCATTTTGTGCATGTTCCTGCCGAAATTTTTTGTGGCGCACGTGGCGTGACCGATTCGACACGAACGGCGACGCACATGACGCCCCGCCGGTCCGTCGTCCGTCCACGCGATCCGCCTGACGCTCACGCGCTGCGCGCGACACAGATCACCGTGAGCCCCGCCAACCGGTTGAACCGGAACATCGGCAACTCGGCGCGGCAGATCAGCTTGAGCAAACCATTGACTACCGGATTGTGTCGACGCAGTTGCGACGCGGGTTCGCGTGGCTGGCGACGCGCTCGCTCGCTCAGTCGCAATGCCGCCGCGAGCGGAAACGTGAAGCCGAAGTAGTAAGCGCCGCGCTCGACCTCGAGCCCCGCACGGCGCACGACGTCTTCGAGGCCGTCGAGCGTATACCTGCGCTTGTGTTCGAGAAAGTCGTCGTGCGCGCTCCAGAGGAACTGAAACGCGGGAACGGTGATCAGGAAGCGGCTGCCCTTCGGCACGCCGGCCACATATTGTGCAAGCAGCCCGACATCGTCATCGACGTGCTCGAGCACGTCCATCAGCAACACGAGATCGGCATCGAGCCGATTGACGGCGCGGCGAAAATGGACGGGCTTGCCTGCCGCCTCGCCGTCGGTATCGTCGGCGTAGCTCGTGTCGACACACCACGCTTCCGTCGCCTGCGTGCGCTCGAGCAAATGTTTCGAAAAGAAACCCGAGCCCGCGCCGACATCGAGTATCCGGTTCGCATCCGCCGCGCCCAGGAACCGGCGAATCGCGCTCGCCTTCGACGCGTAGTACCAGTGATCGCCGACGTCCGCTCCCAATACGTCGAGTTCCTTCAGATCCATGACGCCTCCCCCGTGTCGGCCACCATGCTTCGATCATCAAGCTACTGACGCCGATCTTACCGCGCCGCAGCCGTCGCACGCATCGCAAGTTGCGCGAATTGCACCGCGCCCGCATCGCGTCCTAGTCGAAAAGGACGATGGCCGTTTCGCCGCGAATCGCTACCGTGCGCTTACCCGGCGAGAGATCGACGCGCCCGGCGCATCGTCCGACTGCAGGCCGATCGAGATCGCAGATCTGCGCGTTGCCGCGCGGCGCGCCGGGCCGGCAGCGACTTCGATCGCAACGGCGGTCGCAACTTCCCGTGACAGTCTCCGACAAAGGTCAGTGAATGCATCAGAAAAACGAAATTTCCCGACGACACTTTCTCCGGCTGGGCGCCGGCACGTTCGGCATCGCGCTGGGAAGCGCGTCGTTTCTGTCCGCGTGCGGCGGCGATTCGATCGCGATCGCCCCCGTCACGACGCCCAGGCTCGCCTCGGTAGCGAATTTTCGCGATACCGCAGGACCGGACGGAACGGGCTATGCCACCCCGAGCGGCGCAGCGATGAAAAAAGGCGTGATCTACCGGTCGTCCGCGCTCACGTTTTCCGCGGCCGACGTCGCAACGGTCGATACGCTCGGCATCACGCAGGTGTGCGACCTGCGCACGACCTCCGAGATCCAAGCGCAGCCGGATGTACCGTTGGCTGGCGCCATTTGGCAGAACCTCAACGTGCTCGGCGCCGCCAATCTCGGCCCGCTGCCGACCAGCGGCGCGACGGCCACGGCCTTCATGATGAGCATGTATCGGGCGTTCGTGACGTCGGAAACCGCACGCACGAGCTACCACGCGTTGTTTGCCGGCTTCGCGTCGTCCGGCGGCAATCTGGTCTTCCACTGCACGGCCGGCAAGGATCGCACCGGCTGGGCGACGGCCATCCTGCACACGATCCTCGGTGTCCGCCCGCAGACGATTCTCGCCGACTATCTGCTGACCAACGTCTACAGCGCGTCGGAAATCGCCGCCTATGTCGCGCAGGCGCAGAAGCGCGGCGGGCAGGATGCGGCCGACATGATGGCCGCGCTGCAAGGCGCGCAAGCCGCCTATCTGCAGGCGGCGTTCGATCAGGTCGTCGCGTCGTATGGCTCGATGACGTCGTACATCGAGAACGGCCTGCAGCTCGACGCGTCGACGCAGAATGCGATCCGGCAGCGCATGCTGGTCTGACCGATCACGCAGGCGGCGCTGGCGACAGCGCGGCTGTCATCGCACTGCCGCCGCGCCCGGACCGGACACGGCCTTCATCCGGCACGAAACCCGGCGTCAACCCACGCCGCCGGGTTTGCCGATCCGGCGCAATGCGCGCCGCCCGCCCCTCGACCGCAAAACCAAACGACCGTTTGATATTGCCGCCCCGACGCCGCGAATCCTTTGCCCTGTCGTGCGCCGACCGGTGTTGCCCGCACGCCCGCTGTTTGGTAACGCCGCTCTAGCGCGCTATGCCACACTGCACGGCATCGACGACTGCGCCGCGCATCGATCGCGCGCCCTCGCCGGTCACGACAAGACATGGAGACAGACGATGCGGAATTCGGTCCGGCGCGGCCATCGCACGCCCTTGGCAAGTTTCGACTGGATGGCCGGCCCGCGACGCGCGGCCGCCCCGGTTTCACACGGCACCGCTCGCGCATTCGGCTGCGGTGCGCTTGCGCTTGCGCTCGCGCTGCTCTGCACCGGCTGCGCGGAACCGGCCGCGCAGCGCGACGGCAACGCGTCGGTCGCATCGACGAAGATCGAGCGCGCCAAAGCCGAACGCCTCGCTCACGAACAGCAGATCGCCCGCACGGTGCCGTCGCTCGCGTCGATCAACCTCACGCAGCCGCGCCCGTTCACGCTGCGCGACTCGGGCCAGAACGGCGCGATGACGTTCCTGCGCGACGTCGATTTCCGCATCGTCAACAACCTCGGCTTCTTCATCCATCAACTGTCCGCGACGCTCGTGCCGACGCAGGCCGGCGCCCCCATCGTGTTCGACGACCCGACGAGCTTCGAGATCGACGTACACGAAGGCGCGGTCACGCTCGACAACGCAAAGCTGACCGCGCTCTTCGACACTTACATCTTCGGTTACCGCAACGCGCCGCTGCGCAAGCTCGCCGTATCGGCCGGCGACGGCGTGATCCATCTTCAAGGCGAGATGCAGCGCGACGGCTGGGTGCCGTTCTCGCTGACCGGCACGCTCGCGATCCGCGACGGCAGCCAGCTCGTATTCCACCCGACCGGCGTGCGCGTGTCGGGCATCAACGCGCAGCCGGTCATGCGCGCGGCCAACGTGAAGATGGCCGATCTGCTGAAGGTGGAAACACCGATCGCGCGGCTCGCCGGCGACGACCTCGTGATGTCGGTCGACAAGCTGATGCCGCCGCCACGGCTGAAGATCCGGATCACCGCGCTGCGCGTTACACCGGCCGGCCTCGACCTGACGCTCGACGACGGCTCGCACGCCGGCTTCGCGCTCCCCGCGAACGCGCCGCAACAGGCGATGTACATCCGCGGCGGCGACGTGAAATTCATGCGCTCGATGCCGATGAACGCCGACATCCTGATCGGCCCGGTCGATCCGACGAAGCGCGACCAGCACTTCGTGTTCGACCTGTACCACTATCGCGACCAGGTTTCGGCCGGCTATTTCAATTTCGACGAAAGCGGCGCGATGGCGATCCGGATGCCGTCGTACGCGGGCCCCGCGAGCGGCGCCGCGCTCGGCAATGCAGCCGCTCGCCTGAACGACAGCTTCCTCGCCGCGCAGCAGAACGCGTTGCGCGACTCGCGCCAGCACTGGGAAGCGTTTGCACTCGCGGCCAGCGCACCGCAACCCGGCATGCAGAAAGTCGCGATGCGGCGCTCGTCGACCGCTCCGTTCAACGAACGGCACGTGTCGAACCGCAACCCGACGATCCACCTGCACAACGTCGACTTCAACCTGTCCGGCGACATCGGCTTCCATGTCGAGGATCTCGACGTGCAGCTGATCGCGAAACGCCCGGGCGAACCGGTCGATCTCGACGATCCGAACCAGTACGACATCCGCATTCTCGGCGGAACGGTCGTCGAATCGTGGAAGGCGATGTCGGCGCTCTTCAACAACTACCTGCTCGACTACTCGCCGCGCTCGCTGAACGACCTGCAGTTGAGCGCAGATGGCCAGGACCTGCGCGTCCAGGGCGGCATCAAGCTCTGGAATCACGTGCCCGGCGTGTGGCTGCCGACCGACATGAAGGGCACGCTGTCAGTGCTCGACGACCGGCACCTCGCGTTCAAGCCGGCGCAGGTATCGGTGCTCGGCATCCCGCAGGCGAAGCTGCTGCGCTCGCTCGGCATCGAGCTCGCGTCGCTGACGCCGCTGCAGCGCCGCGGCGCGGAGCTGCGCGGCGACACGCTCGTGCTCGACCAGTACACCGTGTTTCCGCCGCCGGTGCTGAACGGCAAACTCGGCCAGGCGACGGTCGAACGCGACGGGCTGCGCCTCACGTTCCGGCGTGCCGCCGACGCGCCCGCGACGAAGCGGCCGCAGATCGACGCGCCGAGCTACATGTGGATGGAAGGCGGCGACATGAAGATGTTCAACGTGCTCGAACTGAACGTGCGCGCGCTGATCCGGAACTCGGCCGAGGCCGGCCCGATGCGTTTCGACCTATACGGCTACCGCAGCCAGGTCGCGCAGGGCTCGGTGCGGATGCTGCCGGACGGCACGCTGGTCGTCGACATGGGCAAGCCGAACCCGCTCGCATCGCGCTGACCCGCCGAGCACGAGCCCCCGTGCATGAAAAAACCCGGCGGCGCATCGCCGACCGGGTTTCCTGTTGATTCGAGCGTTGCGCTCAGTCGTGTTTGAGTCCGTCGATCACATCGAGGAGCGCCTGCCGCAACGCGATCACGTCGACCGTTGCACCCGGCTTGCCCGATACTCGCACGTCGCCGGCCGGCACATCGGGCTCGGCCGGCGCCGCGGCAGCGCGCTCGCCGCCCGGCGAATCGAGCCGGTTGCGCGCCCCGTTGATCGTGAATCCCTGTTCGTACAGCAACTCGCGAATCCGCCGGATCAGCAGCACTTCGTGGTGCTGATAGTATCGGCGATTGCCACGCCGCTTCACCGGCCGCAACTGCGTGAATTCCTGTTCCCAATAACGCAGCACGTGCGGCTTGACCCCGCACAGTTCGCTGACTTCACCGATCGTGAAATAGCGCTTCGCGGGAATCGGAGGCAAGACGACTTTCTCAACCGTAGTGGTCATCGTCGGTTAACCGTCGGTAAAGAATGCGCGGCGGCCGCGCGGAGACTTCGGCGCGCGGGCGTTACTCCGCGCCGTTTTCGACCAGCGCCTTCAGCTTCTGGCTCGCGTGGAAGGTTACCACCCGGCGGGCCGCGATCGGAATCGCCTCGCCCGTCTTCGGGTTGCGGCCCGGACGCTGCGGCTTGTCGCGCAGCTGGAAGTTGCCGAACCCCGACAGCTTGACGCTTTCGCCGTTTTCGAGCGCGTCGCGGATCACTTCGAAAAACGCCTCGACCATGTCCTTCGCTTCACGCTTGTTCAGCCCGACGCTGTCGAACAGCAGCTCCGCCAGCTCCGCTTTCGTCAGCGTCGGCGTCTCGGTGGACGCCGGCGCCGAAGCGTCGCGGTTCATGGCGCTGCGTTGCGCCGTCAGGAGGGCTTCGAATTCACTCGAGGTCATGTCGTTCATATCTGCCATACAGCGCGTTAAACCAAAACTCACGATGGGGAAGCGCCACCCGCGAACGGGCGGCTCCTCTCCTTAGCCGCGCAGGCGGGCACCCGCACGAGCCATCCGCTCGACCAGCGTCTGGATCGCCTGATCGACGACCTCGTCCTGTAGCGTGCCAGCCGCATCCTGCAGCGTCACGCGGAAGGCAAGGCTCTTCTCGTGCGCGGCAAGACCACCGGAAGTATTTGATTTTGCACGAAATTCGTCGAAGAGTACAACCTTCTGAACGAATCGGCAGGCGTCTTCGGCCAGCGCCTTCTTCATTTCATCGAAAAGTGCCTGAACCTCGACCGCCTGATCGACGACAACGGCGATATCGCGCCGTACCGGCGGGAATTTCGACACGTCGGTCGGCGCCGGCAGTGCACGCGCGATCAGCGCATCCGCGTCGATTTCGAACATCACCGGCGCGTGCGGCAGCTCGTACTTCTGCATCAGGCGCGGATGCAGCTCGCCGATCCAGCCGACCGCGCGGCCATCCACTTCGATGCGTGCGCTGCGGCCCGGATGGAGGGCCGGATGCTCGGCCTTCACGAAGCGCGCGGCGGCCGGCGCGAGCAGTGCCTCGAGGTCACCCTTCACGTCGAAGAAATCGACCGCGCGGGTCGCGACGCCCCACTGCTCGTCGACTGCCGGGCCGTACGCGAGCGCGCCGACACGCTTCGGTTGCGTGTAGCCTTCGACGGTCAGCTCGCCGGCCTTCACCGACGAATCCGCGAGGAACACGCGCCCCGTCTCGAACACGCGCACGCGATCCGCGCGACGGTTCAGGTTGTGGCGCAGCACGGAGATCAGGCTGCCGAACAGCGTCGTGCGCATCACCGACAGCTGGCTCGCGATCGGGTTCAGCAGGCGGATCGGATTGTCGTTGCCGGCGAAGTCGTGCTCCCACTCCGCATCGACGAAGCTGAAGTTGACCGTTTCCGCATAGTCGCGCGCCGCGAGCGCGTGACGGATATCGTGGATCGAGCGCCGCGTCTCGTTGGTCGCGCGCATCTCGCTCGTCGCGACCGGCGGACGCGCGGGAATCTTCTCGAAACCGTAAATGCGCGCCACTTCCTCGATCAGGTCTTCCTCGATCTCGATGTCGAAGCGGTGCGACGGCGGCGTGACCAGGAACGCGTCGTCGTCACGCTCGAACGGCAGGCGCAGGCGCGTGAAGATGTTCGCGATCTCGTCGGCGTCGATCTTCACGCCGATGATGCGGTTCGCGCGCGATACGCGCATCTTCACCGGCGCACGCTGCGGCAGGTTCACTGCCTGGTCGTCGACCGGGCCGGCCTTGCCGCCGCAGATCTCGAGAATCAGCTGCGTGATGCGCTCGACGTGTTCGACGGTCGTCGCGTAGTCGACGCCGCGCTCGAACCGATGGGCCGCATCGGTCGAGAAGTTGTACTTGCGCGCGCGGCCACGGATGCTGTCCGGCCACCAGAACGCGGCTTCCAGGTAGATGTTGGTCGTATCGAGCGTGACGGCCGTGCTGTCGCCGCCCATGATGCCCGCGAGGCTTTCGACCTGACGGTCGTCCGCAATCACGCCGACCGTTTCGTCGAGCTCGACCGTGTTGCCGTTCAGCAGCTTCAGCGACTCGCCGCGCTTGCCCCAGCGCACTTCGATGCCGCCGTGGATCTTGTCCAGATCGAACACGTGCGACGGACGGCCGAGCTCGAACATCACGTAGTTCGAGATGTCGACGAGCGCCGACACGCTGCGCTGGCCCGAACGCTCGAGGCGCTCGACCATCCATTGCGGCGTCTTCGCATGCGCGTTCACGCCGCGGATCACGCGACCCGAGAAGCGGCCGCACAGATCGGGCGCAGCGATGCGCACGGGCAGCGTTTCGTCGAGCTCGACGCGCACCGGACGGATATCGACCGGCGTCAGCGGCGCACCGGTGATCGCGGCCGTCTCGCGCGCGATGCCGAACACCGACAGGCAATCGGCCTTGTTCGGCGTCAGCTTGATTTCGAAGATCGTGTCGTCGAGATTGAGCGTATCGCGGATGTCCTGGCCGACCGGCGTGTCTTCCGGCAGGATCAGCAGGCCGCTGTGGTCCTCGGACAGCTTCAGCTCGCGCGCCGAGCACAGCATCCCCTGGCTCTCCACGCCGCGCAGCTTCGACAGCTTGATCGCGAACGGCTTGCCGCCCTCTTCTGCCGGCGGCAGTTCCGCGCCGACCAGCGCGACCGGCACCTTGATGCCGGGCGCCACGTTCGGTGCGCCGCACACGATATTCAGCGTCGCGCCGGTGCCGGCGTCGACCTGGCAGACATTGAGCTTGTCCGCATCCGGATGCTTGACGACTTCGAGCACGCGGCCGACGACGATCTTCGATGTCGGCGGCGCAGCCTTGCTCAGCGATTCGACTTCGAGCCCCGCCATCGTCAGCGCGTGCGACAGTTCGTCGGTCGTCAGCTGCGGGTCGACAAAGGTTCTCAACCAGGATTCAGGGAATTGCATGGATGTCTACGTTCGAAACAGGTTAGATCGGCGCCCGGCCCCCATCGGAAACGTCCGGCGGGGCATGCGCGGGCACATGTCGGCGCGGCGCGTGCGTTATGCGAACTGGCGCAGGAAACGCAGGTCGTTCTCGAAGAACAGCCGGAGATCCTGCACGCCGTAGCGCAGCATCGTCAGGCGCTCGAGGCCGCTGCCGAACGCAAAGCCGATGTAGCGCTCGGGATCGAGGCCCATGTTGCGGATCACGGTCGGATGCACCTGCCCCGAGCCCGAGATCTCGAGCCATTTGCCGGCGTTCTTGCCGTGCTCGAACATCATGTCGATCTCGGCCGACGGTTCCGTGAACGGGAAATACGACGGGCGGAAGCGCACGAGGATGTCGTCGCGCTCGAAGAATTTCTTCAGGAAGTCGGTATAGACGCCCTTGAGGTCGGCGAAGCTGATGTTCTCGTCGATCCACAGCCCCTCGACCTGATTGAACATCGGCGAGTGGGTCGCATCGCTGTCGACGCGATACGTGCGGCCCGGCGCGATCACCTTGATCGGCGGGCGGTTCATGCGCGCGTAACGCACCTGCATCGGGCTCGTGTGCGTGCGCAGCAGCAGCTGGCGGCCGTCGGCATCCTTGCCTTCGACGTAGAAGGTGTCCTGCATCGAACGCGCCGGATGGTTCTCCGGGCTGTTCAGCGACGTGAAGTTGTACCAGTCGGTCTCGATTTCGGGACCGTCGGCCACGTCGAAGCCGATCGAGCGGAAAATCTGTTCGACGCGCTCCCACGTGCGCATCACGGGGTGCAGGCTGCCTGCGCCGGCGCCGCGGCCCGGCAGCGTCACGTCGATCGCCTCGGCGGCGAGGCGCTGGTTCAACAGCGCGTCGGCGAGCGCCTGGCGGCGTGCGGTCAGCGCGGCTTCAACCTGCTGCTTCGCGACGTTGATGCGTGCGCCTTCGGTCTTGCGTGCTTCGGGATCGAGCTTGCCGAGGCCCTTGAGCAACTCGGTCAGCGCACCCGACTTGCCGAGAAAGCGTGCTTTCTCGTTTTCGAGCGTGGTGATGTCGGCAGCCTGTTCGAAGGACTGCTGCGCGTCGGCGACAATCTGGTCCAGATCCATAGATCCCATCATTTCCAACGTCATTCGGTCTTGGCGAGCGAAACTGCTCCACCAAACAAAAAAGGGGCTCGGAAGAGCCCCGTTTTCGCTGCAGCGGCCGAGACTACCGGAACGTCGCTGCAACTAACCACGCAGTGCTAATTTCGCAATTAGGCTGCAACGGCGGCTTTCACCTGCTTGACGATCGCAGCAAAAGCAGCCTTGTCGAACACCGCCATGTCGGCCAGAACCTTACGGTCGAGTTCGATCGACGCCTTCTTCAGGCCGTTGATGAACACGCTGTAGGTCATGTCGTGCTGGCGAACTGCCGCGTTGATACGCGTGATCCACAGTGCGCGGAACACACGCTTCTTGTTGCGGCGATCGCGGTACGCGTACTGACCAGCGCGCATCACCGCCTGCTTGGCGATGCGGTAGACGTTATTGCGACGGCCGCGATAACCCTTGGCCAGGTTGATGATCTTCTTGTGGCGGGCCCGTGCGGTTACCCCACGTTTGACTCGAGGCATGTTTCTCTCCTTGGAGTATCAGTTGAGGGGTTACGCGAACGGCAGCATTGCGCGGACGGAGTTCAGATCGGAATCATGAACTGCCGTTGCGCCGCGCAGGTGACGCTTGTTCTTCGTGGTTTTCTTGGTCAGGATGTGACGCTTGAAGGCTTGACCGCGCTTGACGGTACCGCCCGGACGCACCACGAAGCGCTTTGCAGCACTCTTCTTGGTCTTCATCTTAGGCATGACGAACAACTCCAGTTTATTTGATGGCGATGGGTGTGCGGTTGGCTTGCGCCCTTGACCCGCCCTTCGAAACCCAGTCCACTTGTGTACGGCGAACCGCTTGCGCAGCCGCCGTCATTGTTGGTGCGCCGCCCTGACCGGGCCACGCACCGAACCACTTTCGAACCTGCGCGCGTGGCGCGCGGGCCCGTTACTTCTTTTTCTTCGGCGAGAGCACCATGATCATCTGGCGCCCTTCCATCTTCGGCATCTGCTCGACCTGGCCGACTTCCTCGAGATCCGTGCGCAGACGCTCAAGCATCCGCATGCCGATCTCCTGGTGAGCCATTTCGCGGCCGCGGAAACGCAACGTGATCTTCGTCTTGTCGCCCTCTTCGAGGAAGCGCACGAGATTGCGAAGCTTGACGTTGTAGTCACCGTCATCGGTACCCGGGCGGAATTTGACTTCCTTCACCTGGATGACCTTTTGCTTCAGCTTCGCTTCGTGCTGCTTCTTCGATTCCTGGTACTTGAACTTGCCGTAATCCATCAGACGGCAAACCGGCGGAACCGCTTGCGGCGCGATTTCCACCAGGTCAACATCCAGTTCTTCCGATTTACGGAAAGCATCAGCGAGTTTTACGATACCGAGCGGTTCGTTCTCGATCCCGACCAGACGCACTTCCGGCGCAGTGATTTCACCGTTGATGCGGTGCGACGACTTATCAGTAGCGATGTTACGTTTCCTCTAAAAATTAAAAAAACGAGCCGCGCTGCCAGGGCGGTTACTTGAACGAGCGCAGGTCTTCCTGCAGACGCTCAACGAAGGCTTCGATCGGCATAACGCCAAGATCGACGCCGCCACGGGCACGCACGGCTACCGTTTGCGCATCACGCTCCTTATCGCCCACGACGAGGAGATAAGGCACCTTTTCCAGCGTGTGCTCGCGTATTTTATAGCTAATCTTCTCGTTGCGCAAATCGGCCGCCACTCTAACCCCTTGTTTTTGCAACGTTTGGGCCAGGGACTGCGCATATTCGGCCTGACTTTCGGCGATATTGAGCACAATTGCCTGGAACGGCGCGAGCCAGACAGGCATTGCACCAGCATGGTGCTCGATCAAAATGCCGAGGAAACGCTCCATCGAACCGACGATCGCGCGGTGCAGCATCACCGGCCGGCGGCGGCTGTTGTCTTCCGCAACGTACTCGGCGCCGAGGCGCTCCGGCAGGACCATGTCGAGCTGCAGCGTGCCGCACTGCCACGAACGGCCGAGTGCATCCTTGATGTGGTACTCGATCTTCGGGCCGTAGAACGCACCTTCACCCGGCAACTCTTCCCACGTGAGGCCGCAGGCCGTCAGCGCGTCGCGCAGGCCCTGCTCCGCGCGATCCCACGTCTCGTCCGTGCCCGCACGCTGCTCGGGACGCAGCGACAGCTTGATGTCGATGTGATCGAAACCGAAGTCCTTGTACACGCTCATGGCCAGCGTGTTGAACGCGATCGATTCCGAAATGAACTGGTCTTCCGTACAGAAGATGTGCGCATCGTCCTGCACGAAGCCGCGCACGCGCATCAGGCCATGCAACGCGCCCGATGCCTCGTTACGATGGCACGACCCGAATTCCGCGTAGCGCAGCGGCAGGTCGCGGTACGAGCGCAGGCCGTGCTTGAACACCTGGACGTGCCCCGGACAGTTCATCGGCTTGATCGCGTAGTCGCGCTTCTCCGACTCCGTCGTGAACATGTTCTCGCGGTAGTTCTGCCAGTGGCCCGACGCTTCCCACAGCGAGCGGTCCATGATCATCGGCGTCTTGATCTCGAGGTAGCCGGCTTCGTTCACGCGGCGGCGCATGTACTGCTCGACCTGCTGCCACAGCGCCCAGCCCTTCGGATGCCAGAACACCATGCCCGGCGACTCTTCCTGCATGTGGAACAGGTCGAGCTGCTTGCCGAGCTTGCGGTGGTCGCGCTTTTCCGCTTCCTCGAGCATGTGCAGGTATTGATCCTGGTCTTCCTTCTTCGTCCAGGCCGTCCCGTAGATGCGCTGCAGCTGCTCGTTCTTCGAGTCGCCGCGCCAGTACGCGCCCGCGACCTTCATCAGCTTGAAGACCTTCAGCTTGCCGGTCGACGGCACGTGCGGGCCGCGGCAGAGGTCGGTGAAGCCGCCGTGCGAGTACAGCTTGATTTCGTCGCTTTGCGGAATCGATTCGATGATCTCGGCCTTGTACTTCTCGCCGAGGCTGCGGAAATAGCCGGCCGCCTCGTCGCGCGACACGACGCGGCGCGTCACCGGCTCGTCCTTCTTCGCGAGTTCCTGCATGCGCTTTTCGATCTTTTCCAGATCTTCAGGCGTAAACGGGCGGTTGTACGAGAAGTCGTAATAGAAGCCGTTGTCGATCACCGGACCGATCGTCACCTGCGCATCCGGATACAGATCCTTCACCGCATAGGCGAGCAAGTGCGCGGTCGAGTGACGAATGATGTCGAGACCGTCGGCATCCTTGTCGGTGACGATCGCGAGCGATGCGTCGCGATCGATGACCGTGGACGTATCGACCAGCTCGCCATCGAGCTTGCCACCAAGCGCAGCCTTCGCAAGGCCGGGACCGATCGAGGCCGCAACCTCGGCAACTGTCACCGGATGCTCGTATTGTCGAACTGAGCCGTCAGGCAAGCGTATCGAAACCATAGCAATCTCCGTGATGCCGACAGTGGGCGGCAAACCAAGCACGCGATATCAAAGTCACGCGCGAAAATTTCGCGACAAAAAAAATGCGGCCCCGCTTTCGAGGGGCCGCATTCGATACTTCACTCAAACTGAAAGGGCGAAAACGTTCCTCGACTAGCGTCGCTCCGAAAAGGTTTCGGTCAACGTTCGCGGTGTCATAACCGTATTCGCCTTGTTCGCGTTGAGTTATTTACTGCATCGAACACCCGAAAAACCGGGCATTCTCAATTCGTTGGTAGGCTCGATTGGACTCGAACCAACGACCCCCACCATGTCAAGGTGGTGCTCTAACCAGCTGAGCTACGAGCCTAGAGAAGCTAAGATTATATGGAGCCAACGCAGACTTGGCAAGCGTTTTTATGCGGCCGCAGCAAAATGATCGGGCTCCAACCCCATTACAGGGACATCAAGCCTTGCGCCCCGCCCGCACGACGCCCGGCACTTCGCCGAGCAGCGTGCACGCCCGCTGCACCTGCGCGGAATTCGACACCTCGACCGTGAACTGCATGAATGCCGCGTTGCGGCGGCTCTGCGTCTTCACGCCCACCACGTTCATCTTCTCGCGCGCGAACACTTCAGAGATATCGCGCAGCAGGCCTTGCCTGTCGCTCGCCTCGATCATCAGGTCGACCGGATAGACGGACACACCACGGCCGCCCAGCACGTCGGCCGACCAGGTCGTCTGCAGTACGCGCTCCGGCGCCCGCTCGGCCATCCGCCGGAACGTCGGGCAGTCGCTGCGGTGGATCGACATCCCCTTGCCGCGCGTCACGAAACCACTGATCGGGTCGGGCGGCGCCGGACGGCAGCAGCGCGCAAGCTGCGTCAGCAACGCATCGACACCGACCACCAGCACGCCGGTCGACGCGCCGTGCGCGACGCTCGCCCCGCTGCTGCGCTTCTCGAAATCGGCGGGCGCCTCGGGCGCATGGTCGGGCGGCGGCGCATCGGACAGCGCGTGCTCGACGTTGCGCAGGCTGAATTCCTCCTTGCCGACGACCGAGAACAACTCATCGGGCGACTTGAAGCCGAGCTTCGCGGCCAAATTGTCGAGGTTGACCGACGTCTTGCCCTCGCGCTGCAGCGTCTTTTCGACGAGCGCGCGACCATGCGCGATGTTCTCTTCCTGCTCGATCGAGTTGAACCACGCACGCACCTTCTGTCGCGCGCGCGGGCTCTTCAGGTAGCCGAGCTGCAGGTTCAGCCAGTCGCGCGACGGCCCGCCCTCCTTCACCGCGACGATCTCGACCGTCTGGCCGTTGGCGAGCGACGTGTTCAGCGGCACCATCACGCCGTCGACGCGCGCGCCGCGGCAGCGATGGCCAAGCTCGCTGTGCAGGTGATACGCGAAATCGACCGGCGTCGCGCCCTGCGGCAGCGCGATCACGCGCGCCTGCGGCGTCAGCACGTAGATATGGTCGTCGTCGAGCGATGTCTCGCGCAGTTGCGCCCACGCCTTGTCGCCCGAGACTTCGGTGCCGTCCTCGACGTCGTCCTTCCATGCGAGCAGCTGGCGCAGCCACGCGATCTTCTCGTCGTACTTGTCGCTCGCCGAGAACTGGCCGCCATAGCCGCGCGCGCCCGCTTCCTTGTAGCGCCAGTGCGCGGCGACGCCGTACTCCGCGAAGCGGTGCATTTCCTGCGTGCGGATCTGTACTTCGAACGCGCGACCGTCGTCGCCGATCACGACCGTATGCAGCGACTTGTAGCCGTTCGGCTTGGGACGCGAGATGTAATCGTCGAATTCCTTCGGCACCGGCTGCCACAGGTGATGCACGATGCCGAGCACCGCGTAGCAATCCTTGATGTCCGGCACGATCACGCGGAATGCGCGCACGTCGTACAGCTCGGAGAAGTCGAGCTCCTTGCCGCGCATCTTGCGCCAGATGCTGTAGATGTGCTTCGGCCGACCGCTCACGTCGGCCGGGATGTGCGCTTCCGCCAGTTCGTGCTGCAGCCGCTCGATCGCCTGCGCGACGTACGCCTCGCGTTCGATGCGCTTTTCGTCGAGCAGCTTGGCGATGCGCTTGTAGGTGACCGGATCCTCGAAGCGGAACGCGAGGTCCTCGAGCTCCCACTTCAGTTGCCAGATACCGAGACGGTTCGCGAGCGGCGCATAGATCTCGAGCGTCTCGCGCGCGACGTCGGGGGGCGGGTCGATCTTCGCCGCCGCGTAGTAGCGCAGCGACTGCAGCCGCGACGCCAGCCGGATCAGCACCACACGGATGTCCTGCGCGAACGCGAGCAGCATCTTGCGCAGCGCCTCGATCTGCGTGCGCCGCTCTTCCGCGGCGTCGCGCCCGGCGTCGGGCATCGCGTTCTGCGCGGCGCGCAGGCTCACGGTGCCGAGCCGCAGCAGCTTGCGCACGTCGGATACGAGCCGCGCAACCTCTTCGCCGAAGCGTTCGGTCAACTCCCGCTCCGGGTCGTTCAGGTGCGGCGTCAGCACGAACAGCGCAGCCGCCTGCATCGCGTGCGGGTCGACGTTCAGCGTGCGCATGATCGACGCCGTGCCCGCCGAATGATCGGCGAGCAACTCGCCCGTCGACAGGCGCGCGTCGCCGGCCCGCTCGCGCACGAACGCGAGCACGTCGTCGAACGACGGCGCCGCGACGGAAGAAGCGGAAACGGACTCGGTCATTGCACGGCCTGGCGTATTGCGGTCATCGTGATGCTTCGCTCAGCTCCGCTGCGCGGCGACGACAACGATCTCGACGAGCAGCGCCGGATCCGCGAGCTTCGCCTCGACGGTCGCGCGCGGCGGCGTATTGCCGGGCGCGACCCACGCGTCCCACTCCGCATTCATGCCTTCGAAGTTCGCGAGATCCGAAATGTAGATCTGCACCGACAGCAGATGCGCCTTGTCGCTGTTCGCTTCGGCGAGCAGGCGGTCGATGTGGCCGAGCACTTCGCGCGTCTGGCCCTTGATGTCCTGGGTGGTGTCTTCGGCAATCTGGCCGGCCAGATACACGGTACCGTTGTGGATCGCGGTTTCGGAGAGACGGGCCCCGACGTGGTGACGAATGACTGCCATGGAATGTTCCGGTCGTGTGAGTAGGTGAAGTATCGGCGACGACACGGCCCGCGTGCCGCCGAACCGCATATTATGACGCGTTTATGCGCCGCCTTCGACGAAAAACCGGCGGGCGAGCGCAATCTGGTCGGCACTGATGAACGCCGGCGCATGGCCCGCGTCCTGGATCTCGGCTTGCGTCACGTGCCGGCCGCGCCGCACCATCTCGGCCGCCGTGTCGCGCGACAGCAGGTCGGAACGCTCGCCGCGCACGACCAGCAGCGACGCATCGGTGGTCTCGATCGCGCGCCACAGCGCGGCCTCGCCGAGCGCGGCCAGTTCGGGCGTCGTCGCCTTGAACGGCTCCGCGATGCGCGGATCGTAGCGCATCGTCCAGCCGCCGTCGGGCAACTCGCGCAGCAACGGCCCGTTGATCTCGCGCCACTCGTCGCCGCTCAATGCGCCGAACGGCAGCGACAGCGACGTCAGATAGTCGATGCCCTCCTGCTCCGTCGCGAAGCGCGGCTGCACGCCGAGGTATTCGCCGATGCGCGTCAGCGAATCGGGTTCGATGCGCGGGCCGACGTCGTTGACGATCATCCGGCGCAGCGGCGAACCGGGCAGCCCCGCGAGCGCCATGCCGATCAGCCCGCCCATCGACGTGCCGAACCAGTCGACCGACTCGACGTCGAGCCGCGCGATCAGCGTCACCATGTCGGCCACATATTGCGGAATCGCATAAAGCCGCGGATCGGCGAGCCAGTCGGAGCGCCCGCGCCCGACGACGTCGGGGCAGACGACGCGATACGTATCGGACAGCGCGGCGGCGAGCCGGTCGAAGTCGCGCCCCGAACGGGTCAGGCCGTGCACGCAGAGCAGCACGCGCGGATTGGCGGGGTCGCCCCATTCGGTATAGGCGACGTGGTGAAGGCCTGCGGCGCTCGCACACTGCACCCGTCGCTGACGGGGAACCGGAGGATTCGCTGAGGTTGTTGGCATCGTTGGCATCCTGTCGAACGTGGACGGTGCGGCGGGCAATGCTTGCACCACCCGATGCAAACGATTGTAAACCGCTTCTTAACGGCGGGTCGTCACGCGCCTGCGGTCATCCGGCGCATCGTTCGCACCGGCTCACGCGCCGCGGCGCCACGAGGCGCGCAACTGCTCGCGCAGGAAGTCGATGAACGCCCGCACGCGCAACGGCACGTGACGCCCGCCGGGATAGACTGCATGAAGCGGCGCCGCGGGTGCGGCGAATGCCGGCAGCACGCGGACGAGCCGGCCAGCGTCGAGGTCGGCACCGACATCCCAGATCGACTTCAGCGCGATGCCCGCGCCCTCCAGCGCCAACGTACGAGCCGCACCGCCGTCGTTCGTCAGCAGCGCGGCCGTCACTTCGACCGCAACCGCGCCCTGTACACCGTCGAACCGCCACTCCGCACGCGGCTGGTCGCCCATCACGATGCATCGGTGCATGCGAAGCTCGGCGGGATGGGCCGGCAGCCCGTGCACGGCGAGATAGCTCGACGACGCGCACAGCACGCGATGATTCGGCGCCAGCTCGCGCGCGATCATCGTCGAATCGGCGAGGCTGCCGATCCGCACGGCAACGTCGATGTCCTGCGCGAGCAGATCCACGATCGCGTCGGTCAGCATCAGGTGCACGGTCAACTCCGGATGTTGCCGTTGAAACGCGGCGACGAGCGGCGCGATCCGCAGCCGGCCGAGTTCGCCGGGCGCCGTCAGGCGCAGCACGCCGCTGACCGTGCCGCGACGATCGCTCATCAGCGTTTCGGCGCGATCGACCTCGGCCAGGATGCGCAGCACCTGCGCATGGAACTGCGCACCGTCGTCGGTCAGCGTCTGCTGTCGCGTCGTCCGGTGCAGCAGACGCACGCCGAGCTGCGACTCGAGATGCGCGAGCCGCTTGCTGACGACGGACAGCGACAAGTCCAGCTCGCGCGCCGCCGCGGACAGGCTACCGGCCGACACGATTCTCGCGAAGGTATCGAGCGCCGGGAGATCGTCGATCAGCATCGCGGCACCCGCTTCGCCTCGACCTTTCCTTTTTTCGAATAATCCATTCGCTTTTAGACCGTATTTGTGTTCAGAACGGAAACCTACCATACCTGTTCCGCGTCGTCCCGCGACGCCATTCACAGGACATCCGAAACCATGTCGATCCTTCCTTCGATCGTGCGCCCGCTCACCCGCGTCATCGCCGCGGCGGCCTGCGTCGCCGCGCTGTCGCCTGTCGCGGCCCGCGCCGCCGACCTTCTCGACCCACACGGCCTGACCGTCGCGACCGACGTGCGGGCTACGCAGGCGCGTGCGCAGCTCCTCGCCGCGCGTCGCTACGGCACGTTCTGGGATACCGGTGATGCGACCCTCGCCCGCGCCGCACTCGCGGCCGATTTCGTCGACCGGACGTTGCCGGCCGGCCGTGAACAAGGCGTAGCGGGGCCACTCGCGGCGTCCAGGACGATGCGCACGGCCATCCCGGACCTGCATTGCGACATCGAACAGATGATCGTGGCGGGCGACCGTGTCGTCGTGCACCTGCACTTTCGCGGCCATTTCACCGGCACGTTCAACGGAACGACCGGAAGCGGACAGGCGATCGACTTCATCGCGACCGACATCTACCGCATCGTCCAAGGTCGGATAGCGGAAAACTGGCACATCGAGGACAACCTGACGCTGATGCGTCAGCTCGGGCTCGTCGGCTGACGGAGGGGACGATGACTGACAGCGACTACGATTCTTCGGCGATGCGTCCGGCGCGCCGCAAGTTTCTTGCACAAGCAGGCGCCGGGGCGGCCGCCGGCATCGCGATGGCCACGGGCGCCTCCCGGTCGGCAACTGCCGCGCCGATATCGGATGCTGCCGGGACGAACGCCAGCGGGTTCTGGCCGGACAACACGCGGCTCGCCATCTCGATCTCGATGCAGTTCGAGGCCGGCGGACAACCGTCCAAGGGCGCGGACAGCCCGTTCCCGCCCATCGAATTTCCACCGTCGGTCCCGGTCGACCTCGCGTCGGCCACGTGGTTCGCATATGGCTACCGTGAAGGGATCCCGCGTCTTCTCGACCTGTGGGACCGGCATGGCGTGAAGGTCACGTCGCACATGATCGGGGAAGCCGTGCGCCGGCATCCCGAACTGGCACGCGAGATCGTGTCGCGCGGCCACGAAGCGGCCGCGCACGGCCCGACCTGGCGGTCGCAATTCGCAATGAGCCGCGACGACGAGCGCCGCTTCCTCACCGAAGCCCGCGACATGGTCGAAGCGGCAACGGGACGGCGCCCGATCGGCTACAACTGCAACTGGCTGCGGCGCGGACCGCACACGCTGCCGCTGCTGCAGGAACTCGGCTACGTGTATCACATCGACGACGTCAGCCGCGACGAGCCCTTCATCGAAACCGTCGACGGCCGCGATTTCGCGGTCGTTCCATACACGTTGCGCAACAACGACATCCTGCTGATCGAAGGCCGCAATTACTCGCCGACGATGTTTCTCGAGCAGATCAAGCTCGATTTCGACCAGTTGTACGCGGAAGCCGGCCAGCGGCGACGATTGATGTCGATCAGCGCGCACGACCGGATCAGCGGCACGCCGCAGATGGTCCGCGCCTGGGACGCGTTCCTGCACTACGCTCGATCGCATCCGGGCGTTGCCTTCATGCGCAAGGACGACATCGCCCGCTTTGCGCTGCGCAGCCCGTCGACGTTGCGCGAAGCCGAAACGATCTGACCGGATTGCGCTCACCTGCTCACCTCCTCACCTCGGAAGGACCACCATGAACGATTCACTCCACGGAAAGAAGGTACTCGTCGTCGGCGGTAGCTCCGGCATCGGTGCCGCCGCCGCGACCGCATTCGCACGACTCGGCGCTGTCGTGACGATCGCATCGCGCAACCCGGACAGGGTCGATGCAGATGCCGCGCCGGGCGCGCAAGTACGCACCGAAGCGCTCGACATCACGGATACGGCGGCCGTCGATGCGTTCTGCGCGCGCGCCGGCCAGTTCGACCACGTCGTGATTTCGGCCGCGAAGACAGCGACAGGCCCGATCCGCGCGCTGCCGCTTGCCGACGCGCAGGCCGCGATGGATAGCAAGTTCTGGGGCGCATACCGCGTCGCACGCTCGATCGATATCGCACCCGGCGGTTCGCTGACGTTCGTGTCGGGCTACCTAAGCGTGCGACCGAACGCGTCGTCGGTACTGCAGGGGGCCATCAACGCGGCACTCGAGGCGCTCGCCCGCGGCCTTGCGCTCGAGCTGTCGCCCGTGCGGGTGAATACCGTATCACCGGGCCTGATCGCGACGCCGCTGTGGGACAAGCTCGCCCCCGATGCGCGCGACGCGATGTACGCGGGCGCCGCGCAGCGCCTCCCGGCACGCCGCGTGGGCCGGCCGGAGGACGTCGCGAATGCGATCGTGTATCTGGCGGCAACGCCTTATGCAACCGGCTCGACGGTGCTGATCGACGGCGGCGGCGCGATCGCGTGATTAGCGTGATTCGGGTGACGTATGCGGTCATGACAAAACGCCCCGAGTTCCACAGGGGAACGCGGGGCGTCGAGCGTCGAGACGCAAGGCCGGCGCTTACGCGACCGCGCTCACGTCGAGCGGCGCGCCCGTCTTCGCCTGGATCTCTTCCGCGCTTACGCCGTCGGCGAGTTCGAGCACCTTCAGGCCGGCCGGCGTCACTTCGATCACGCCGAGATCTGTGATGATCAGGTCGACCACGCCGACACCCGTCAGCGGCAGGTTGCATTCGTCGAGGATCTTGTGCTGGTCGCCCTTCGCGACATGCTCCATCAGCACGACGACGCGCTTCACGCCCGCGACGAGGTCCATCGCGCCGCCCATCCCCTTGATCATCTTGCCCGGGATCATCCAGTTCGCGAGGTCGCCCTTCTTGCTGACCTGCATCGCGCCGAGGATCGCGAGGTTGATGTGGCCGCCGCGAATCATCGCGAACGAATCGGCCGACGAGAAGATCGACGAGCCCGGCAACGTCGTGACGGTCTGCTTGCCGGCGTTGATCAGGTCGGCGTCGACCTCGTCCTCGGTCGGCGACGGGCCGATGCCGAGCAGCCCGTTCTCCGACTGCAGCCACACTTCGACGCCTTCCGGCACGTGGTTCGCGACGAGCGTCGGCAGGCCGATGCCGAGGTTCACATAGAAGCCGTCCTGCAGTTCCTTCGCCGCGCGCGCGGCCATCTGGTCACGATTCCAGGCCATGTCAGTCTCCTTTCGCGCGTACGACGCGTTGTTCGATGCGTTTTTCGGGCGTCGCGTTCAGCACGATGCGCTGCACGAAGATCCCCGGCGTGTGGACATGGTCCGGATCGAGTTCGCCGTTCTCGACGATCTCCTCGACTTCCGCCACGGTGATCTTGCCCGCCATCGCGCACATCGGGTTGAAGTTGCGCGCGGTGCGGCGATAGATCAGGTTGCCGGACTTGTCGGCCTTCCATGCCTTCACCAGCGCGACGTCGGCCGTCAGCGACGGCTCGAGCACGTAGTGGCGATCGCCGAACTGGCGCGTTTCCTTGCCTTCCGCGATCACGGTGCCGTAGCCGGTGTTCGTGAAAAAGGCGGGGATGCCGGCGCCGCCCGCGCGCAGCTTCTCGGCGAGCGTGCCCTGCGGCGTGAATTCGAGCTCGAGTTCGCCGGCCAGGTACTGGCGCTCGAACTCCTTGTTCTCGCCGACGTACGACGAGATCATCTTCCGGATCTGGCGCGTTTCCAGCAACAGGCCGAGACCGAAGCCGTCGACGCCTGCGTTGTTGCTGATGCAGGTGATGCCCTTGACGCCGGAATCGCGCAGCGCCGCGATCAGCGCCTCGGGAATCCCGCACAGGCCGAAGCCGCCCACCGCGAAGGTCTGTCCGTCGCGGACGATCCCTTCCAGCGCGGCGGCCGCGCTTGGATAGACTTTGTTCATCTGTATGTCCCTTCCTCTATGGAAACCAGCAAAACCGGTTCACGCGCCCACTGGGCCGCAAGCCCGCCGCATCATTCTATGCATGCACGGCGATACCTGCGTCGAGGCGCGCTGTTTTTATATCGCGGCACACCGCCGCGAGATGCCTGAAAGGGTACGATGTGACGCCGATACGGCACAATACGCAAAAATACATAAGCATTTGCCTCCGCTTGCCCGCGCCATGCCCGCTCTCGATTACCAGACTGCCTTTCACCTCGCGCCGCTCGGCCTCGTGATGTCGCGCGACCGCGTGATCGAGGACTGCAACGACGCGCTCGCGGCGATCTTCCGCTGCGCGCGGGCCGATCTGATCGGCAAGTCGTACGAGGTGCTGTATCCGTCGCCGGACGAATTCCAGCGCATCGGCGAGCGCATCTCGCGCGTGATGATCGCGAACGGCACCTACGCCGATGACAGAATCATGAAACGGGCCGACGGCGAGCTGTTCTGGTGCCACGTGACGGGCCGCGCGCTCGACCGCACCGCGCCGCTCGCGGCGGGCGTCTGGACCTTCGAGGACCTGAGCGCGACGCGCCGGGTCGCCGTCGAGCTGACGCCGCGCGAACGCGAGATCGCCGCGCAGCTCGCGACCGGCAAGACCAGCAAGCAGATCGGGCGCGTGCTCGACATCAGTTCGCGCACGGTCGACATCTATCGGGCGCGGCTGATGCGCAAGTACGGCACGAACAATACGCCGGAGCTGCTGCAGCGCCTGCTCGGCCAGTAAGACGCGCCCCGGAATGGCAATCGGCCGCGTGAAGCGGCCGATTCGGGGGATCATCGGGAAATGGCGACACACCGGGCGCCGGCTTCGGCGCCGCCGCGCTCAGCCGACCTGCGCCGCGAGCGCGCGCTCGATCGTATCGCGCAGCAGTTGCGGCAGCGGCACCGACTTGCCGAGCGCGTAGTCGACCCACACGCAGCGCGCGTTGCCGCGCGCATACACGTGCTGCGGATCGTCCGCGCGCGTCAGCTCGAAACCGGTGTCGAAGCTGCTGCGGCCCGGCTTCGCGGCCGACATCTTCGCGATCACGTCGCCCGGATAGTGCAGTTGCTTCAGGAACTCCATCGACGCCGTGACGATCACGGGCCCCTGCCCCTCGCCGTTGCCGCCCGCGATGCCGAGTTCCTCGAACCACGAGATCCGCGCCTGTTCCATGTAGCGGAAATAGACCGTGTTGTTCACGTGGCCGAACGCATCCATGTCGCCCCAGCGGATCGGCATCGACATTTCAAATACGGGGGAATATTCGCTCATTGCAGTCTTCTTTGTTGCTGAATGTCATCCACTCAGGCGAGGCCGAAGCCATCGTCGGCGGAGATAATCGAGCCATTGATGAACTGCGACTCGTCGGCCGCGAGCAACAACAACAGCCCGTCGAGATCCTGCGGCTTGCCGACGCGCCGGCGCGGCAGCATCGACTGCAGCTTCTGGCCCTGCTCGGTTTCCCACAGGTAATGATTGATTTCGGTATCGATATAGCCCGGACAGATCGCGTTGACGTTGATCCCGTGGCGGCCCCATTCGAGCGCCATCGCGCGCGTCATCTGCACGACCGCCGACTTGCTCATCGCATACAGCCCGATCTGCGGAAACACGCGCAGCCCCGCCACCGACGCGATGTTGATGATCCGGTAAGGCGGTTTGCCGTTGCCGTTCGCGCGCATGATCATCCGCTTCGCGACTTCCTGCGCGACGAAAAACGCGCCGCGCGTATTGGTGTCGAACACGAACTCGAAATCGGACGGCGTGACGTCGACGAGCTTCTGCATCGTCGAGACGCCCGAATTGTTCACGAGGATGTCGATCGTGCCGGCTTCCGTCTCCGCGTGCGCGATGGCCGCCTTGATGCTCTGCACGTCGGTGACATCGAGCGACACCACGTGCGCGGCACCGCCCGCCGCCTCGATCTCCGCGCGCAGTTCCTTCAGGCGCTCGACGCGGCGGCTCGCGAGCACGACCTTCGCGCCGGCCTGCGACAGCACCTGCGCAAAGCGTTGCCCGAGGCCGCTCGATGCGCCCGTGACCAACGCGACCTTGCCTTCCAGATTGATCGATCGACCCATTGCACATCCCCTTTCGATGTCGTTTCGCCGCCGCGGGCGCCCTGTCCCACGCAGCATAACCCTAGCACATAAAATAGAACGATCGTGCTAATGTATCCGCATGCTGTTGCGGCAAGCGTTTCGTTTCGCAGACAATACGCTCCCGAATAAAAGCATTCTAACGGTTAGAGGAACGCCAATGACCCCCGCAAGCCTCATCGAGCAATACGGCCCGCGCGAATCGATGGAATACGACGTCGTGATCGTCGGCGGCGGCCCGGCCGGGCTGTCGGCCGCGAT
>NZ_QTQJ01000030.1:0-86291 GCF_003853795.1 Burkholderia sp. Bp8991
ACGAGGATCTCGCCCTGCTGGAACGGCTCGAGGCCGTTCACGGTCTTGATCAGCGTCGACTTGCCCGAGCCGGACGGGCCGCAGACGACGACCACCTCGCCTTTCTTGACCTCGGTCGTGCACTCGGCGAGAACCTGAAACTGGCCGTACCACTTGGAAACGTTGCTGATGGAAATCATGAAAGTCCCTGCATCGTAATGAGGCGCGCGCGGCGCCGGTTCAGCGCGCCTTCGCGACGCGATAGCGGCGCTCGAGCGTGCGCGCATACCACGTCAGCGGGAAGCACATCGCGAAGTACAGCAGCGCGACCATCGCGTAGATCGGAAACGGCTTGAATACCGCGTTGGTGATGATGTTGCCGGTCTTGGTCAGTTCGGTCAGCCCGATGATCGACGTGAGCGCGGTGCTCTTCACCGCCTGCACGAGGAAGCCGACGGTCGGCGCGAGCGCGATCTTCCACGCCTGCGGCCACACCACGTAGCGCAGCCGCTGGGTCCACGTCATGCCGAGGCTGGCCGCCGCGTGCCACTGGCCGTGCGAGACCGCGTCGACGCAGCCGCGCCAGATGTCGGCCAGACAGGCGCTGGCGTTCAGCGTCAGCACGACCGACGCCGCGACCCACGGCGTCACGTCGATGCCGACCAGCGGCAATCCGAAGAAGCCGAGGAACAGTTGCATCAGCAACGGCGTGCCCTGGAACAGTTCGATGTACAGGATCACGAAGCGGCGCAGCGCCGGCACGGGCGAGATGCGCATCGCCAGCAGCGCGAACCCGGCGAGGCCGCCGCCGGCGAACGTGATCAGCGACAGCAGCACGGTCCAGCGCGCGGCGAGCAGCAGGTTCCATGCAATGTCCTGGAAGGTGAATTCGATCATCGCGCACGTTCCGTCGGCAGGTGCGTTTCAGGGGAGCGGGCGCGCCACGTGAAGCGGGCAACCCGCGTGCGCCGCGGTGCGGCAGCCGCGCCGTGGCGCGTGCGACCGGCGAACAGCCGCCGGCCGACGCGATTGAGCAGCATGCGCAGCGCGATCGACAGCAGCAGGTAGATCGCGGTCACGACGATGTAGATCTCGAACGCGCGGAAGTTGCGCGACTGGATGAAGTTGGCCGCGTAGGTCAGGTCGGGCACCGAGATCTGCGACACGACCGCCGAGCCGAGCATCACGATCAGGACCTGCCCGAGCAGCGCGGGGTACACGTTCGCGAGCGCCTGCGGCAGCACGACGTGGCCGAACACCTGCCGGCCGTGCAGCCCGAGCGCCCGCGCGGCCTGCACTTGCCCGTGCGGCACCGATTCGATCCCGGCGCGCAGGATCTCGACCGCATAGGCACCCAGGTTGACTGTCATCGCGAGCACGGCCGCCTGCGCTTCGTCGAGGTGTACGCCGAGTGCGGGCAGCCCGAAGAAGATGAAGAACAACTGGACCAGGAACGGCGTATTGCGGATCAGCTCGACGTAGGACGCGACGAGCGCGCGCGCCCAGCGCGGGCCGGCGAGCGCGATCCACGCGCCGCCGGTGCCGAGCAGGCCGCCGAGCACGGTCGCGGCCGCGGTCAGGGCGAGCGTCACGCCGACGCCGCGCGCGAGCATGCCGGCGTAGAGACCGAAATCGCTGAAGTCGAACACGTAGCTCATCGCGATGCCTTGGGTCGAGCGTGCGGGGCGAAGGCGCTGCGCATCACAGATCGGCCGGCAGGGCAGCGTGCAGCCACTTCTGCGACAGGGTGTTCAGCGTGCCGTTCTTCTTTGCGCCGGCGATCGCGTCGTTGACCTTCTGCATCAGGCGCGGCTCGTTCTTGTTCAGGCCGACGTGGTCGGGCGAGCTGAACAGCGAGAACTTCTGTTCCGGATCGATCGACGGATGACGCGCGATGATCGTGGCGCCCACGTCGTTGCCCACCACCAGCAGTTGCGCCTGTCCCGACAGGAACGCCGCGATCGCGCCGTTCGGGTCGTCGAAGCGCTTGATCGTCGCGCTCGGCGGCGCGACCTTGCTGATGCTCAGGTCCTCGAGCGTGCCGCGCGCGACCGCGACCGATTTGCCGGCGAGATCCGCGTTGCCCTTCACGGCGAGCGACTTCGGGCCGAATACCGCGAGGTAGTACGGCGCATACGCGTTCGAGAAGTCGATCACCTTCGCGCGCTCCGGCGTCTGTCCGACCGACAGCAGCATGTCGGTCTTGCGGTCGGCGAGATACGCCATCCGGTTGTCGCCGGTGACCTGCACGAGTTCGACCTTCGCGTTGAGCGCCTTGCCGATCAGGTTCGCCATGTCGATGTCGTAGCCCTGCGGCTTCATGTCGGGGCCGATCGAACCGAACGGCGGGTAGTCCTCGAACACGCCGATGCGCACGACGCCCGATTTGGCGATCGTGTCGAGCGCGTCGGCGTGCGCGAGCGGCGCGACGGCGGCCACGCCGGCGGCGCAGGCGCAGAGGAGGGCGGTGCGGGCGAGCAGGCGTCGCACGAGGCGGTTGGCTTGGGTCGATGCGTTCATGGCGGGATCCTTGTTGCTGCGTTGGGGAACGAAAGGAAAATCAGACGCCGCGTGCGGCGATCAGCTTGCATGCGTGTGCCGGCAGTTCGGCGGCAACCGGCATGCCGACGTGCAGGTCGGGTGTCTCGCGCGGCGTGGTCGCGGCCGTCAGCGTGAAGCCGCGGCAATCGATGGTCGCCTCGATCGACGCGCCGACGTCGCGCACGAACGTGATCGTGCCGGCGAGCGTGTTCGGCGCGCCCGACGCCGTCGCGCCCGGCCGCACGCATACGTCCTCGGGACGAATCAGCAGGCGCACGGCGTCGGGCGCGCGTGGCGTGTCGGGCGCGCGCCCGATCGAGAGGCGCTGTCCGCCCGGCAGGACGATCGCGTCGTCGCCGTCGCGCGCGACCGGCAGGATGTTGCCGAGGCCGATGAAGTCGGCGACGAATTCGTTGACCGGGTCGCGATAGATGTCGAGCGGCCGGCCGACCTGCTGGATGCGGCCTTTCTCCATCACGACGATCTCGTCGGCCATCGTCATCGCTTCGCGCTGGTCGTGCGTGACCATGATGGTCGTGATGCCGAGCCGTTGCTGCAGCAGCCGGATCTCGACCTGCATCGCCTCGCGCAGCTTCGCGTCGAGCGCCGACAGCGGCTCGTCGAGCAGCAGCAGGCGCGGCGACGACGCGATCGCGCGCGCGATCGCGACGCGCTGGCGCTGCCCGCCCGACAACTGCGTGACGAGCCGGTCGGCCATGTGCGGCAGCTGGATCAGCTCCAGCAGCTCGGCGACGCGCCGCGCCTGCGCGGCCCGGTCCGTCTTGCGCAGCCGCAGCGGGTACGCGATGTTCTGCGCGACCGTCATGTGCGGAAACAGCGCGAGCGACTGGAACACCATGCCGAAGTCGCGCCGGTTGGCGGGCACGTGCGTGAGGTCGCGGCCGGCGAACGTCACCGTGCCGGAGGTCGGCGTGTCGAGGCCGGCGATGATCCGCATCAGCGTGGTCTTGCCGCAGCCGGACGGGCCGAGAAAGCAGACGAGCTTGCCGTCCGGCACCGACAGGTCGACGTGATCGACCGCATACGCCTGGTGGAAGCGCTTGGTCACGTTCTGGAGGATGAGCTGGGTCATGACGGTTCCTTGCATGGTCGAGGGCGGGGCCGTGCGCGCATTAGAGCGCGACGCCCTTGTCGCCGACGAGTTTTTCGAGCATCCAGATCAGCGCGAAGTCGATCGCGACCGTGAACACGGCGAAGCAGAACACGGTCGGGTCGAGCGACGACACGGTGCGGCTGTAGAGCCAGACCGGCAGGGTCATCGTGTCGATGCTGTACAGGAAGAACGTCACCGTGAATTCGTTGAACGACACGATGAACGCGAACAGCATCCCGGCGAGAATCCCGGGCCGCATCAGCGGCAGCACGACGTCGACGAGCGCGCGCCGCGGGCTCGCGCCCATCACGCACGCGGCTTCCTCGAAGTCCGGGCTGATCGACGCAACCGAGGCGGCGCAGTTCTTCACGGTGAACGGCAGCGTCAGGATCACGTGCGCGACCACGAGCCGCACGATGCCGAGCTCGACCGGCAGCGCGTTGAACACGATCAGTAGCGCGAGGCCGAGCATCACGAGCGGATAGACGATCGGCAACGCGACGAGCTGCTCGACGAGCGCCTTGCCGCGGAAGCGGCAGCGCGACAGCGCGTAGGCCGCGGGCACCGACACGGCGGTCGCGATCAGCATCGTCGCGACCGCGACGACGAGGCTGGTCGTCAACGCGGCGCCCATCGACTGCGCGCTGCCCGCATCGGACGACACGAACGTCTGCCAGGCGGCGCGATACCAATGCAGGCTGAACTCGCGCGGCGGGAATTCGAGCGTGCCCGATGCGCCGAACGACATCGTGATCATCGTCAGGATCGGCAGTGCGGCGAGCAACAGCACGAGCGTCGCGAGCGTGCCCGTCGCGCGACCGAGGCGGCCGGGCAGGGGCGTACGCAAGAGCAGGGTATTCATCGGCTCACCTCGCCGGCACCTTGCAGGGTGCGCACGAGGCGCTGGGACACCGCCATCACGACGAGCGTCGCGGCCATCAGCACGACGCCCGATGCCGACGCGGCGGGCCAGTTGAGCAGCGGCGCGACCTGGTCGTGCACGAGCACCGCGAGCATCGGCACGCGTCGGCCGCCGAGCAGCAGCGGCACCGCGAATGCGCTGGCGTTGTATGCGAACACGAGCAGCGCGCCGGCGACGAGGCCGGGCATCGCGAGCGGCAGCGTCACGTGCCGCAGCGTCTGCCAGCGGCTCGCGCCGAGCGTCGCGGCGGCTTCGTCGTATGCGCGGGACACCGCACGCAGCGCGCTCGACAGTGGCAGCACGGCGAGCGGGAACGCGGTCTGGATCAGCCCGAGCAGCACGCCGTGCTCGCGGTACAGCAGTTGCAGCGGCCGGTCGACGACGCCCGAGGCCAGCAGCGCGCGATTGAGCAATCCCGCCGGGCCGAGCATCACGAGCCAGCCATAACCTTGCAGCAGCAGGTTCACGAGCAGCGGCAGCAAGACGCCGGCGAGCATCAGCCGGCGCGCGAGCCGCGATTCGGTGCGCGCCATCGCGAGTGCGACCGGGATCGCGAGCAGCACCGCGCACACCATGCTCTGGAACGCGAGGCGCAGCGTGAGCCACAGCGATTTCGTGAAGTACGGGTCCGCGAGATCGGCGTAGTTCTGCAGCGTGAAGGTCCGCCATTCGTCGCCGGATACGCCGACGCTCATGCGCAACACGGTGAGCGTCGCGGCGGCGAGCACCGCGAGGAACGCGAGGATCGGCGCGAGCAGCAGCCACGGCGGCACGCCGGCCAGCGCGGGCCCGGCGTCCGAGCCGGCGCCGGCCGGTGTGCCGGCGGCCGGCGCCGCGTCGCGGGGGGAGGACAGGGAGGCCATGTCGTTACGCCGCGAAGAGGGCCGTGTAGCGCTTGATCCACGCCGGCTGGACGACGGCGAGCGCCTTGTCGTCGTGCAGCACGGCCTTCTCCGCGATCTGCTGCGGCGACGGCACGAACGCGCGGCTTTCCGCGGGAATCACGGCCTTCCCGTTCACGGGCCCGTTCAGCACGTCGGCCGCCATCCGGCCCTGCACGCCCGCGTCGAGCGAATGGTTGATGAACGCGTGGATCAGGTCGAGGTCGCCCGGATGCGCCTTCGGGATCACCGTGAACATCAGTTGCGTCGCGAAGCCTTCCTTCATTCCGTACGTCACGCCCATCTTGTAGTCGGGCTTGCGGATCTGGTCCGGGAAGAACGCCGGCGAATAGATGCCGCCGATGTCGAGCGAGCCGGTGCGGAACAGGTCGGCGACCTGGTTCGGGTTCTCGCCGAGGGTCATCACGCGATCCTTGAGCTGCGCGAGCTTCCTGAACCCCGGATCGATGTTCTGCTGCGAGCCGCCGGCCAGCTTCGCGGCGATGATCGCGAGGTCGACCGCTTCGGCCCACTCCGGCGGCGGCAGGAACAGCCGCCCGGCATATTTCGGATCCCACAGTGCCTCGTAGCTCGACGGCGCGCTCTTCACGGTCGCCGTGTTGTAGATCAGCCCGTCCGACCACAGCAGGTAGCCGATGCCGAAGCCGTTCGCGCCCGTGCGGTATTGCGGCGCGACGTCCTTCAGGTTCGGCAGCCGGTTCAGGTCGGGCTTCGCGAGCAGGCCGGCGTCGGCGAGGCCGGCCGCGCCGACGCCCGCGAGCGTGATGACGTCGTAGGTCGGCCGCTCGCCCGCGGCCTTGACCTTCGCGACCATCCCCGACGTGCCGTCTGCGCGATCGGCGATCACGCGCGCGCCGGTCTGCTTGCTGAAGGTTTCCGCGATGTTGCGCAGCGCGGCCGCGCCGGTATCGTCGGACCAGGTGAGCAGGCGCAGCGTCTTGCCCGCGAAGCTTCCCGACTGAGCCTTCGCAGTCCTGATGAACGGCATCGGAATGGCGGATGCGGCGAGTGCCGTGCCGAGGGTTTTGATCACCTGCCTTCTGCCCGCCTTGAAGTGTTGCATGGCCGTCTCCTGATGAACGATGCCGGGTGGTTCGATGCCGGTCGCCGGATGGCGGCGCGGGTGTGGATGAACTGTAGGGAGGTCAAATTTCCGCAACAAACGAAATATCCGCATGCGCGCCATGACATAAACGCATGGGTCGCCGGCCTCAGCGGGCCGCCGTCATGACCTGCTTGATCTCCTGGAAGGCGGCCAGTCCGAACGGGCCGAGCTCGCGCCCGACGCTGCTGCGCTTGTAGCCGCCCCATGAGGTTTGCGGATAGATCAGTTGCGGCGTGTTGATCCACACGACGCCCGCCTCGAGCGCATTGGCGACCCGCCTGCCGCGCGCCGCGTCGCGCGTGACGACAGTTGCGACGAGCCCGTATTCGGTATCGTTGGCGGCCGCGATCGCGTCGTCCTCGGCGTCGAACGCGCGCACGCACAGCACCGGCCCGAAAATTTCGTCGCGCCATAGCGCGCAGCCGGCCGGCACGTCGGCGAACAGCGCGGGGCGGATGAAGTAGCCGGGGCCGGCGAGCGCGTCGCCGCCCGTCACGAGCCGCGCGCCGTCGGCGCGGCCCTGTGCGATGTGGCGCTTCACGCGTTCGTATTGCGCGCGGTTCGTCAACGGGCCCATCTGCACGCCGGGTGCGAACGGCGGGCCGACGACGGTCGTCTCGATCCGTTGCGCGAGGCGCGCGATCAGGTCGTCGGCGAGCGGGGCGGCCACGAGCACGCGCGAGGTCGCCGAGCACATCTGCCCGGCGTTGAACAGGCCGCCGCCCGCGATCAGTTCGACCGCGTGATCGAGGTCGGCGTCGTCGAACACGACGATCGACGATTTGCCGCCGAGTTCGAGACCGACGCCCTTGATCGTGTCCGCGGCCGTCTTCATGACCTGCGCGCCGACTGCCGTGCTGCCGGTAAACGACACCTTCGCGACGAGCGGATGCGCGCACAGCCGGGCACCGACCTCGTGGCCGGTGCCCGTCACGACGTTCAGCACGCCGGGCGGCAGGCCCGCTTCGGCGACGATCGCGGCGAGTTCGAGCTCGGGCAGCGGTGTGATCTCGGACGGCTTCAGCACGACGGTGCAGCCGGCGGCGAGCGCGGGCGCGAGCTTCCATGCGGTCGTGACCATCGGGAAATTCCACGGCACGATCAGCGCGGCGACGCCGGCCGGTTCGCGCCGGATCCACGCGCGATGGTCGCCGCCGGGCAGCGCGATCTCGGTTTCGCCGTCGGTGTCGAGGGTATCAGCGAGGCCCGCGTAGTAGTCGAAGGTGGCGATCACGTCGGCGACGTCGATCTCGGCTTCGGCGAACGGCTTGCCGTTGTTGAGCGACTGCAGTGTCGCGAGCCGCGTGCGCCGTGCGTCGACGCCGCGCGCGATGGCACGCAGCAGCGCCGCGCGTGTGGCGCCGGTCGTGCGTTTCCAGTCGCGAAACGCGCGCGAGGCGGCTTGCACGGCATGCTCGACGTCTGCCTCGCCGCCCGCGCTGACGTCGGCGATGACCATTTCCGTCGACGGGTCGACGACGGGCAGCGTCGCGCCGCCGACGCTCGTGCGCCACGTGCCGTCGATGAAGTGGCGCGTGTGCAGCGGCGGATCGAACGCGAGATCCGGTGTCGTGCTCATCGCCGCACCTGTTCGAACCAGGTTGCCTCGTCGATTTCGATCACGGTCGGCATCGGACGTGCCGTCGCATCGCGCAGCGCGTCGGCCAGCGCGTCGGGCGTCGCGGCCGCCTGCGCCGCGCAGCCGAAGCCGCGTGCGAGCGTCTGGAAATCGGGCGTATACGGATCGACGCCGACCGGCGTGATGTCGCGCTCGACCATGTATTTGCGGATCTCGCCGTAACCGCGGTTGTTCCAGACGATCACGATCACCGGCACGCGAGCCTCGACCGCGCTCGCGAGCTCCGGCAGCGTGAACTGCAGGCCGCCGTCGCCGATCAGGCACACCACGGGCCGCGCAGGCGCGGCGAGCTTTGCGCCGATCGAGGCGGGCAGCCCGTAGCCGAGCGTGCCGTAGCCGGTCGACGAGTTGAACCAGCTGCGCGGTGCCGGCGCATCGTGCGTGAAATTGCCGACGTAGACGGGGCTCGTCGAATCGCCGGCGATGATCGCGCCGGGCAGCGCGGTGACGATGGTGTCGATCAGCCGTGCCTGGGCACGCGCGGCGCCGTCGTGGCCGGCCGCGATCGCGGCACGCACGGCGGCCACCCGCGACGCGCCCCAGCCGGGCTCGGGTGCCGGCGCCGGCCGTTCGTGCAGGCGGGTCGACAGCGCGCCGAGCGCCAGCCGCGCATCGCCGGCGATGGCGATTTCGGCGCGCGCGTTGCGCATCAGCTGTTGCGCGTCGATGTCGATGCGGATCAGCCGGCCGTCGATCGCGAAGCCGCCGTCGAACGTGACGTCGTAATCGGTTTCGCCGAGTTCGGTGCCGACCGCGAGCACCACGTCGGCCTCGCGGATCGCCGCGCGCGTGGCCGGTAGCGACTGGGTGGAGCCGATCAGCAACGGGTGGCCGGCCGGCAGCAGGCCCTTCGCGTTGATCGTCAGCGCGACGGGCGCGTGCAGGCGTTCGGCGAGTTCGCGCAGTTCCGTCGCGGCGTGGATCGCGCCGCCGCCGGCCAGGATCAGCGGCCGCCGGGCCTGCGCGAGCAGGTCGGCGGCTGCCGCGAGCGCGTTCGCGTCCGGCGCGGGGCGCGCGGGCAGCGCGAGCGGCGCGGCGGGCAGCGCGGGCGCCGGCATCACGATCACGTCGAGCGGGATCTCGATATGCACGGGCCGCGGACGCGCGCTTTCGAACACCGCGAAGGCGCGCGCGAGGACCTGCGGCAGGTCGGCCGCGTCGAGCAGCGTGTGCGAGAACGCGGTGAGCCCCGCGAACACGTCGCGCTGCGACGGCAGCTCGTGCAGGCGGCCGTCGCCGCTGCCGAGCTCGCGCCGCGCGTTGACGCTCGAGATCACCAGCATCGGAATCGAGTCCGCGTAGGCCTGTGCCATCGCGGTCGCGATATTGGTCATCCCCGGCCCGGTGATGATGAAGCAGACGCCCGGCCGGCCGGTGACGCGGGCATAGCCGTCGGCCATGAATCCGGCCCCCTGTTCGTGGCGCGGCGTCACATGACGGATCGACGATGCGGCGAGGCCGCGATAGAGCTCGACGGTATGCACGCCGGGAATGCCGAACACGCATTCGACACCCTGGCGTTCGAGAAGATCGACGAGCGCTTCGCCGCAGGTGCGGGGGCGCGCATGGAACGGTGCCGCCGTGGCCGCGCAGGCCTCGGCAATGCAGGAGACAGGGGCGGGATGGTTCATGGATCGTGACGTGCCGATTGGGAGGGGGAGTGGCCCGTACCGCAAGCAACGGGCATGAAGCGGATTGTCGGGGTCGATCGGCGCTGCCAACAATCGATTAGTTTTCATGCAGCGCATGAGCGCCGTGCATGGCGGCGTCGAGGCTTGCCGACGGCCCGACGCTTGCCGCGGCGAGCGGTCGGCATGCGCGGGAACCGTTCGGCCCGCGCACGATTCCCGCGTCCTGCTGCTTCACTCTCCATCGGGTACGCGCGTGCCCGGATGTTCGTGGTTGGCGGGCCGGACCCGTCAACGGCATGCCCGGCCCGGCCTGCAGGCGAACCCGCGACGGTCAGTGCGGCGCGGTGAAGCGCGGATCGATATACGCGTCGACGTCCTGCGACTGTTTGTACACGGCGTTACGCACGTTGAACGCATTCGCGTTGCGCGTCGAGCCATAGATCGAGTCGAGCCCGTCGCCCTTGCGGAACGCACGCTTCGCGGCAGCCTGGTCGAGCAGGTGCGTGCCCTTCAGCAGCGGAAGGTATTGTTCCGGCGCGAGCCCGACACGCGCGGACATGATCCTGACCGCGTCGGCCTGCGTCTTCGGGTCGTTGATGTACGCGACGCAGCGGTACCAGACCTTGACCACCTTCGCCCAGTCGGCCCGGCGCGCGGCGAGGCTCGCGGGCGCAACCGTGATCGCATCGTAGATCAGCCCCGGCGCATCGGCCGACGTGAAGATCGCCCGTGCGCCCGGTGCGCGCTTCAGCGCCTCGCCCGCGTTCGGCTGCCAGGCGGCCACCGCGGCGATGTCGGACGACGAGCCGAGCACCTGCGGCAGTTCGTTGGTTTTCGCATTCACGAGCGTGACGTCGCCGTCCTTGAGCCCGTGCTTCTGCAGCGCGGTTTCGAGCAGCAGGTGATCGACCAGGCCGAGCTCGACGCCGACCTTCTTGCCCTTCAGGCCTTCGACCGTGCGCAGCGGCGGCTTCGCGACGATCATGTCGTTGCCGGCCGAATAGTCGGTCAGCAGGATCATCACGTTCTTCGCGCCGGCCGCGCCGGTGACGAGCGCATCGCCGTTGGTCGCCGCGACCGCGTCGAGCTTGCCCGCGGAAAACGCGTCGAGCGACGCCGAATAATCGAACCATTCGAAGTCGACGTCGACGCCGGCTTCCTTGAACCAGCCCTTGTCGAGCGCGACCTGGAACGCGACCCAGCCGGGCCAGTCGCTGTAGCCGATCTTCAGCGGCGCGGCCGCGTGCACGGCGGGCGCCGTCAACAGCGCGGCGGCCGTGACGGCGGCCCCCAGTGCATGACGGACGAAACGGAGGGACGGCAGGCGGCGGAGCGCCAGGGCGGGACGGGTCATCGTTGTTCTCCAGGAGACCGGGATCGGGATCGTCGATTCGGACCGCGCCTGTGCGCGGTCCGGCCGCGTGGCCGGTTCCTGCGGATGCGGAACGAACGAAGCGGCCACGGAGAGGCGCGACGGCCGTTGCCATCGCCAATCTCCCGGGCTTTTGTCCCGCCGTGTAGCGCGGGTGCGTCCGGTCTCGCGATCGGACGCACCCGCGCCGGGCTGCTCTCGGACCAGACGTTCGATGAACCGGAACCCTAGCACCCCTAAGATGCGACGCTGCCGCACCTCTCGGCGTCATGCCGAGCGAGAAGCGTGCCAATGGCACGCGGTCACGCGATTCAACGGCGCCGCGCGGCGCGCTGAAGTTCGATGAAGCGGGCGGAGAACAGCGCGCTCAATGCGCGCCGGAGCAGGTCGAGCTTGTTCATGACGCGTGAGATATCGAGTGACGATGCATCCGTTCAGCAATGCCCATGCCATTGCCGAACGCGCGGCGCAGGTGCGCGCGATCCGCACTGCGCCGGTGCGCGATCGCATGCGCATGGTGCGCCGCACGCCCGCTGCGAGGGCAAGCCGTCGTCGCCGCCGATTCGTGCATGCCGCGGGTCGGCGCGCCGTCGTGCCGCGTCGTGCGGTCGTTGCGCGGTCGTCGTGTGGTCGTTGCACGGCGGCTGGCACGCAACTCGCTAGATTGACGCTCGAGAGGTGCGAAGCAATTTGCATCATCTTCAGGATCGCTAGGGTTCCGGTCGTGCGGCGTTCGCGCCGCGCGATGACTGGTCCGAGAGCAATCCGGTCTTGCGTTCGCCTCGATTCGAGGAAACGGCGAGGCTCCACGGAGGGATAAAAGCCCGGGAGGTCGCGATGTCGTTCGGTCGCCCTCTCACGCCTTTTGTCCAACCCTCCACGGAGCCGCCATGTCGCCGAGCCCCCAAGCCCTCCTTGCCCCGCCGCCGCACGTCGTGTGGGAAACGCTGATTCCCGCAGGCACCCACTGGTCCGGCATCCTGCGCCGCGGCCTCGCGCTGCGCCTCGTCGACGTCGACGGCGGCGCGAACCTGTCCGCCGTGTTTCATCGCCAGGAAGACCCGCTCGAACGCTACAACATGGCCGATACGCTGAAGGCGCAGCACACCGCGCATCTCACGCGCGGCCATGCGCTGTACACGGACATGGGGCGCGTGATCGCGTCGATCACGGCCGACACGCTCGGCTGGCACGACCCGCTCGGCGGTGTCGGCGATGCGCGCTTGTTCGCGCACAAGTACGGCACGAGTTCGTACCAGGCCGATCGCAACGCGATGATCCGCAACGGCCGCGACAGCCTCGTGCTCGAGCTCGCGAAATACGGACTGTCGGCGCGCGATCTCGCCGCGAACGTCAACTTCTTCAGCCGGCTCGACACGCGCGACGACGGCACGCTCGATTTCGTCGCCGGACATTCGCCGGCCGGCAGCGCGCTCGACCTGCGCTTCGAGATGAACACGCTCGCGGCGTTCTCGACCGCGCCGCATCCGCTCGATCCGCGTACCGACTATGCGCCGAAGCCCGTGAAGCTGATCGCGTACCGCGCGTATCCGGCGGACGGCGCCGCGCCCGAGGACGACCCGTGCCGGCGCGCGTGCGCCGAGAACATGCGCGGCTTCACCAACACCGACCGCCTGTTCGCGTAAGGAGCCGGACCATGCCGATCATCGAAAGCCGTCTCGACCCGCGCGACGCGATCCACGACACCACGCTGAACGCGGGCGAACCGTGGCTGCACGACCTGAAACGCGGCCAGGTCTTCCGCATCCTCGACCTGGAAGGCAACCAGGCGGTCGACACGTTGTTCTACCGCACCGACGACACCGAGGAGCGCTACAGCGCGCAGGACACGATTCGCGCGCAGCGCAACCTGTACCTGAGCGCGGGCAGCGTGCTGCTGTCCAGCCGGGGCAACCCGATGGTGACGATCGTCGCCGACACGTGCGGGCGCCACGACACGCTCGGTGGCGCGTGCGCGGCCGAGAGCAACACCGTGCGCTATGCGCTCGACAAGCGCTACATGCACAACTGCCGCGACAGCTTCCTCAACGCGATCGCGCACTGCACGTGCGGCGCGGGTGCGCGGCTCGGCAAGCGCGACCTCGTCGGCAACGTCAACTTCTTCATGAACGTGCCCGTCACGCCGCTCGGCGGGCTCACGTTCGAGGATGGCATTTCCGCGCCCGGCAAGTACGTCGAGATGCGCGCGGAGATGGACGTCACGGTGCTGATCTCGAACTGCCCGCAGCTCAACAACCCGTGCAACGGCTACAACCCGACGCCCGTGCGCCTCACGATCTGGGAGGCCGAATGAACCTCGCCCACGCTCGCCATCGTTCGCGGGAGGCCGCATGAGATTCGCCAAAGTCCTCGTCGCGAACCGCGGCGAAATCGCATGCCGCGTGATCCGCACGCTGAAGCGGCTCGGCATCGCGTCGGTCGCGATCTATTCGGACGCCGATCGCGACGCGCGTCACGTGGCGCTCGCCGACGAAGCCGTGCGGGTCGGGCCGGCGCCTGCGGCCGACAGCTACCTGAACGTCGCGGCGATCCTCGCCGCCGCGCGCGAGACCGGCGCGCAGGCCGTGCATCCCGGCTACGGCTTCCTGTCCGAGCATGCGGGCTTCGCCGATGCATGCGAAGCGGCGGGCCTGCGCTTCATCGGCCCGCGCGGCGATCACATGCGCGCGTTCGGCCTCAAGCACACCGCGCGCGCGCTCGCCGCCGCACAGGGCGTCGCGCTGTTGCCGGGCACGGGCCTGCTCGACGACGTGGCGACGGCGCTCGCCGAAGCCGGCACGATCGGCTATCCGGTGATGCTGAAAAGCACCGCGGGCGGCGGCGGGATCGGCATGTCGCTCTGCCGCGATGCCGCGCAGCTCGAGGCAGCGTTCGAATCCGTCGTGCGGCTCGGCAACGCGAACTTCGCGCATGCGGGCGTCTATCTCGAGAAGTTCGTCGAACACGCGCGGCACATCGAAGTGCAGATCTTCGGCGACGGCCGGGGCGGCGCGATCGCGCTCGGCGAACGCGATTGCTCGGTGCAGCGCCGCAACCAGAAGGTGATCGAGGAAACGCCCGCGCCGGACCTGACCGATGCCGAGCGCGACGCGCTGCACGCGAGCGCGGTGCGGCTCGCCCGCGCGGTCGGCTACGCATCGGCCGGCACCGTCGAATTCGTGTTCGACGCGAACGCGCGCCAGTTCTATTTCCTCGAGGTGAATACGCGCCTGCAGGTCGAGCATTGCGTGACCGAAGCGGTGACGGGCGTCGATCTCGTGGAATGGATGATCCTGCAGGCCGAAGGCGACCTGCCGCCGCTCGACACGCTCGCGGTCGCGCCGCGCGGCGCGAGCATCCAGGTGCGGCTGTATGCGGAGGATCCGCACAAGCAGTTCCTGCCGAGCGCCGGCCTGCTCACGCACGTCGCGTTTCCGGACGACGTGCGCGTCGACGGCTGGATCGAGGCGGGCACCGAGATCAGCGCGCATTACGATCCGCTGCTCGCGAAGCTGATCGTGCGCGGCGATACGCGGCGCGACGCGCTGGCCGCATTGCAGGCCGCGCTCGCGCGTACCGAGCTGTACGGGATCGAGACCAACCTCGACTACCTGCGCGCGATCGCCGGCTCGGACACGTTCGCGCGCGGCGCGCCGACGACGGCATTCCTGTCGCGCTTCGCGTTCGCGCCGCACACGATCGACGTGCTCGACGGCGGCGTGCAGACCACCGTGCAGCAGGCCCCGGGGCGCGTCGGCTACTGGAGCGTCGGCGTGCCGCCGTCCGGGCCGATGGACGATCGCGCGTTCGACCTCGCGAACGCGCTGCTCGGCAACGCGCGCGACGCGGCCGGGCTGGAATTCACGATGGTCGGCGCGACGCTGCGCTTCAACACGGCGACGCTGTTCGTGCTCGGCGGCGCGCCGCTCGCGGCCACGCTCGACGGCGAGCCCGCGCCGTTCTGGCAGGTGCTGCGCGCGCGGCCCGGTGCGGTGCTCAAGCTCGGCGGCGTGACCGGCGCGGGCGTGCGCGCATGCCTGGCCGTGAAGGGCGGGCTGCAGGTGCCCGACTATCTCGGCAGCAAGGCGACCTTCACGCTCGGCCAGTTCGGCGGCCACGCGGGGCGCGCGCTGCGCAAGGGCGACGTGCTGCATCTGCACGCGGACGCGGGGCGCGGCGACGCGGGCGCGACGCTGGCCGCGGCCGAGGTTCCCGCGCTGACGCACGCATGGACGCTCGGCGTGCTCGACGGTCCGCACGGCGCGCCGGACTTCTTCACGCCCGACGACATCGCGATGCTCTACGGCACGCAGTGGACGGTCCATTACAACTCCAGCCGCACCGGCGTGCGGCTGATCGGCCCGAAGCCGCAATGGGCGCGGGTGGACGGCGGCGAGGCGGGCCTGCATCCGTCGAACATCCACGACAACGCGTATGCGATCGGTGCGGTCGATTTCACCGGCGACATGCCGGTGATCCTCGGCCCCGACGGCCCGAGCCTGGGCGGCTTCGTGTGCCCGGTGACGGTCGTGCGCGACGAGTTGTGGAAGCTCGGGCAGTTGCGCCCGGGCGACACCGTTCAGTTCGTGCGCGCCCGCGTGTCGCCCGCGCCTGCTGCCGCCGCGGTCGTGCCTGCGGCTTGCGCCGGCGCGCCGGACGATTGCGTGCTGCATCGCGATCCGGCGGCCGGCGGCGGCATCGGCGTGGTGTACCGGCGCTCCGGCGATCGCAACGTGCTGGTCGAATACGGGCCGCTCGTGCTCGACCTGAACCTGCGCTTTCGCGTGCATGCGCTGATGTGCTGGCTCGACGCGCACCGGCTGCCCGGCATGCTCGACCTGACGCCGGGGATTCGTTCGCTGCAGGTGCAGTTCGACGCGCGGACGCTGCCGCTCGCCACGCTGCTCGCGCATCTGCAGGCAGCCGAGCGCGAACTGCCCGACGTGGCCGACATGCGCGTGCCGAACCGCATCGTGCATCTGCCGCTGTCGTGGGACGACCCGTCGACGCGCATCGCGATCGAGCGCTACATGCAGTCGGTGCGGCCCGATGCGCCGTGGTGCCCGAGCAATATCGAGTTCATCCGGCGCATCAACGGGCTGGCGAGCATCGACGACGTCAAGCGCATCGTGTTCGACGCGCGCTATCTGGTGATGGGGCTCGGCGACGTCTATCTCGGCGCGCCGGTCGCGACGCCGATCGATCCGCGGCACCGGCTGGTGACCACGAAGTACAACCCCGCGCGCACCTGGACGCCGGAGAACGCGGTCGGCATCGGCGGCGCGTATCTGTGCGTGTACGGGATGGAAGGGCCCGGCGGCTACCAGTTCGTCGGCCGGACCGTGCAGATGTGGAACCGCCACCGCACCACGCGCGAATTCGAAACCGGCAAGCCCTGGCTGCTGCGCTTCTTCGACGAGATCCGCTTCTACGAAGTCAGCGAAGCCGAGCTGACCGCACTGCGCGCGGATTTCATCGCGGGCCGTGCGGCGCTCGAGATCGAGGAATCCGTGTTCGATCTGGGCGCATACAACCGCTTCCTGCGCGACGAGGCGGATTCGATCGCGACGTTCAAGGCCGCGCAGCAAACCGCGTTCGAAGCCGAGCGCGAGCGATGGCGGGCGGCCGGGCAGGCGGAATACGTCGGCGAAGCGGAGCCGGGCGACGGGCAGGCGGCGCGCGCGGCGGGCGTGCTCGACGACACGCAGCGGGCGATTGCCGCGGACGTGTCGGGCAGCGTGTGGAAGGTGCTGGTCGAAGCCGGCGAGCGCGTGACCGAAGGACAGGTCGTCGCGATCGTCGAGTCGATGAAGATGGAGGTGGCGGTGACGGCAACGGAAGACGGCACGATCGAGACGATCGATTGCGCGCCGGGCGCGGCGGTGGTGGCCGGCCAGCGGTTGATGGTGATGCGCGCGGGTGCTGCCGAGGAGGTCGCATGAACACGACGGAACGCTCCCTCCTGCCCGGGCTGCGCTCGATTGCCGCGCTGCGCGCGCGCTATGAAGCGGGCGACCTGACGCCGCATGCGCTCGTCGACGCGATCGCCGCGCATTTGGACGCGGGCGACCCGCATCACGCGTGGATCCGGCCGCTGTCGCGCGCGGAGATGACGCGGTATGCCGACGCGCTCGCCGGGCGCGACATCGCGACGCTGCCGCTGTACGGCGTGCCGTTCGCGATCAAGGACAACATCGACCTCGCGGGCATCCCGACGACGGCGGCCTGTCCGGCTTATGCGTACACGCCCGCACGCAGCGCGCCCGTCGTCGAGCGGCTGATCGCGGCCGGCGCGATCCCCGTCGGCAAGACCAATCTCGACCAGTTCGCGACCGGGCTCTCGGGGCAGCGCTCGCCTTACGGCGCATGCCGCAATGCGCTCGATCCGCGCTATGCGTCGGGCGGGTCGAGTTCCGGGTCGGCGGTGGCGGTCGCGCTCGGCGTCGCGACCTTCTCGCTCGGCACCGACACGGCCGGCTCCGGGCGCGTGCCGGCCGCGTTCCACGGCCTCGTCGGGCTCAAGCCGACCCGCGGCGTGGTGAGCACGCTCGGTGTCGTGCCGGCCTGCCGCTCGCTCGATTGCGTGTCGGTGTTCGCGCACTCGCCGGCGGATGCGCGGGCCGTGTTCGACGTCGCGCATGGCGTGACCGAAGGCGATCCGTACGGGCGCGCGTGGCAGCCGCTGCCGGGCGCCAACGGACTGCGCGCGCATCCGGGGCGGCCGCTCGCGCAACTGCGCTTCGGCGTGCCGCGTGCCGATCAGCTCGAGTTCTTCGGCGACGAATCGTATCGCGCGGCGTGGGGTACTGCGCTCGAACGCCTGCGCGCGACCGGCGCGCGGGTCGTCGAGATCGACTTCGGCCCGTTCCTGGCCGCCGCGCGGCTGCTGTACGAAGGCCCGTGGGTGGCCGAGCGGCTCGCCGCGATCGGCGCATTCGCCGCGCGGGAACCCGATGCGCTGCATCCGGTGATCCGCGAGATCGTCGGCGGTGCGTCGCGTTTCAGCGCGGCCGATGCGTTCGCGGCATTCGACCGGCTCGCGACGCTGCGCGTCGAGGCCGATCGCGCATGGGGCGGGCTCGATGCGATCGTGATGCCGACCTCGGCGACGACCGCGACCGTCGACGCGCTCGAAGCCGACCCGATCGGCGTCAACTCGCGCTTCGGCTACTACACGAATTTCGTCAACCTGCTCGACCTGTCGGCGATCGCGGTGCCGGCCGGCACGTGCGAAAGCGGACGGCATGCGGGTTTGCCGTTCGGGATCACGTTCGTCGGCCGCGCGCACGACGATGCGCGGCTGCTGGATCTCGCGCAGGCGTGGGTCGGTGGCGCCGTCGCGGGCGGCGATGCGGGCGGCGATGCGGGCGTCGGCGATGCGGTTGTCGGCGATGCCGGGGCGTCAGCGCCGGCGGCGCCTGCGTCCGGCGCATCGTCCGGTGTGTCGTCCGATGTGTCGTTTGGCGCATCGTCTGGCGTGTCGTCCGATGTGTCGTCGGGCGTGTCGTCCAACGCGTCGTCAGGTGTCGTGCGCGTGGCCGTCGTCGGCGCGCATCTGCGTGGCGAGCCGCTGAACGGGCAGCTCACGGATCGGGGCGCGCGTTTCGTCGCCGCGACGACGACGGCCGCCGCCTATCGCCTCTACGCGCTGTCCGCGGCGGCCAGCGGCGGCGTCGCCAAGCCGGGCCTCGTGCGCGTGCCGGACGGTGGCGCGTCGATCGCGGTCGAGATCTGGGAGATGCCGGTCGATGCCTACGGCAGCTTCGTCGCCGGGATTGCGGCGCCGCTCGGCATCGGCACGCTGGCGCTCGCGGACGGCTCGCGGGTGCAGGGTTTCCTGTGCGAAAGCGCGGCGCTCGACGATGCGCAGGACATCACGCGCTTCGGCGGCTGGCGGGCCTACCGCGCCCAGGCCGCCGGCGGCGCATTGCAATGAACGCCCGGTCGCGCGTGGCCCTTGGGCGGCGCGCGACCGGCACCCGCAACGATACGGAGATTCCCATGTCAATGACCCGCAACACGACCGGCTGGCTGGCCGTGCGCCGCGAACTGACGACGCGCGGCAAATGGACGCTCGGCCTCGCGTCGTTCCTGCTGCCGTGCGCCGTCTGGTGCCTGATCAGCTATGTGCCGTTCGTCTGGCATCCGCAGATGCGCATCACGAATCCCGGGAGCGTCGACTATTTCCAGGCCGGCATGCAGATCGACCGCGACGTGTTCGACGACGAGCTCGCGCATGCGCGTGCGACGCACGCGGCCGTGCCCGAAGGCGTGCGCGCGAACCCGGTCTACCTGCCCGCGCCGCACCAGGTGCTGCGCGCGTTCTACACGGCGTTCACGACGCCGCCCGCATCGCGCGACGGCGTGTGGCTGCACGAGAGCCTGTGGCACAGCATCCGGATCATCTTCTGGGGCTTCGTGATCTCGTCCGCGATCGGCGTGCCGCTCGGCATCGTCTGCGGCACCTTCAGTGCGCTCGCGCGGCTGCAGGAGCCGTTCCTGGAGTTCTTCCGCTACCTGCCGGCGCCGGCGTTCGGCGCGCTGATGGTCGCGATTCTCGGCATCTACGACGCGCCGAAGATCGCGATCATCGTGATCGGCACGCTGTTCCAGCAGGTGCTGATCATCGCGAACACGACGCGCAAGCTCGAATACGGGTTGTTCGAGGCCGCGATGACGCTCGGCACGAAGAAGCTGAAGCTGCTCACGCACGTCGTGATTCCGGGCGTGCTGCCGGACCTGTATCGCGACCAGCGGATCCTGCTCGGCTGGGCGTGGACCTACCTGATCGTCGCCGAACTCGTCGGCACGAGTTCGGGCATCACGTGGTACATCAGCCAGCAGGCCCGCTACCAGCATTTCGACAACGTATACGCGGCGATCCTGATGATCGGGATCATCGGCCTCGGCACCGACATCGTGCTCGGGCTGCTCGGCCGCAAGCTGTTTCCGTGGGATCGCACGCTGAAGGCGTGACACCCGTCGACGCGCATCCATCGACCGATTTTCGCAGAGGGCATCATGCAGAATCCGCAGACCGTTCCCGATTACCTGATTCAATCCGACGCGGTGCGCGAGCGCTTCGCGCGGCTGAAAACCCGCGACGTGATTCTCGACGTGCGCCATGTCGGCAAGCGTTTCGCGACGCCGCAGGGCGAGTGCGTCGCGCTCGACGACATCAGCTTCCGCACGCACCGGCGCGAGTTCGTGTGCGTGATCGGCCCGTCCGGCTGCGGCAAGTCGACGTTGATCCGCATCCTGGCCGGGCTCGACGCGCAGACGAGCGGCGAGGTGCTGCTGGACGGCAAGCCCGTGCAGGGGCCGGGCGCCGACCGCGGGATGGTGTTCCAGGGCTATACGCTGTTTCCGTGGCTCACCGTGAAGAAGAACGTGATGTTCGGCCTGCGCATGAACGGCAGCAGCAGCGGCGAGGCCGAGCGCGAGGCGCTGCAGTGGCTCGATCTCGTCGGGCTGACGCGTTTCGCCGACGTGTATCCGCACCAGTTGTCGGGCGGAATGAAGCAGCGCGTGGCGATTGCCCGCGCGCTCGCGAACCGCCCGCGGATCCTGCTGATGGACGAGCCGTTCGGCGCGCTCGACGCGCAGACGCGTGCGCGGATGCAGACCCACCTGCTCGACATCTGGCGCAATATCGACGTGACGATCCTGTTCATCACGCACGACCTCGACGAGGCGATCTTCCTGGCGGACCGGATTCTGGTGCTGAAGGCGAACCCGGGCGGCGTGCAGGAACTGATCGAGGTGCCGGTACCGCGACCGCGCGATTATGCGCAGGTCAATACGCCCGAGTTCATTGCAACGAAGGCGCGGCTCGAAGCGCTGATCCATCCGAAGGAAGCGGTGGCCGCGGACGACGAAGGCGTCAAGCCGCACATGATCCGGATGACGGACGTCGCGGACAATGTCGAGTAGCGGGGGAGCCGGGCGCGCGTGCGCGCCCGGGATCTCGTACCGGGCGTGATCCGTGCGACTGCATGACGGGATCCCGGCCACGCACGAGTGCGAACATTTGTCGTCAGTCGTTTTGCTGCGGATTTTTTCTTGATCTATCGCGGTGGAATGCGAGATGAAATAATGCCGTTACACGTGTGGTTCGGTAATGGCGAAGTTGGGCGCGATTCGCGCAAGTCTTTTTGTTTCTGTTTTTGCGTGAAATGCGAGATTCAATTCAAATATATGCGCATCAAGGTCGCGCGTTCGTCCCGGAAAATGGCGGCGTTAATAAAAATATTATTGAAACGCTGAAATACTCCTTATTGGGTCTGCGCCCCGCCTGACGCGTGCTTGCCGCATTTGAACCGCGCTCCCGCGTATCCGGCGAAGGCTTCGCCCCGGGTGCGCCGATTTTGCAGTATTGAAAATCGTGTGAAATATCGATTCAATCCGGAATATTGTTTTCGAAAATTGATGTCCTTATAAAAAATAATCGAGAACTGTCAGCATTTACAGGTTCATTGGATTAACCGCTCGATGTAAATTCGAGTCGCGGGACAAATTGATGTTTTCAAGGTTTCGTGCGAATCGATCACCCGATCGGTGATCGAAGGTCGCATGGAACGGTGTCCACGCACCGGCAACCCATCTACCTGAACGGGAGCTTCTATGTCACGCGTTACCGATGTGCTCGTCTCGATCGATACCGAAACCATTCTCCAGAAATATCCGAATCCCAGCCGGGATCCGAAAAACCCGACGCTGATCGACTGGAAGCACGTCTACATGGTCACGAACCAGGACAACGTCGTGTCCGGGCAGGCGGGCGGCGAACTCGACCTGAAAGCCCAGGTGGGCGACCTGATCCGATGGCGTGAAACGAGCCTGTCGCTGGGCTTCGAGAAGCAGGTCGTGTTCTACGGCTTCATCGCCAACCAGGGCCGCGACCTGATTTCGACGCCGACGCCGCGCAAGGCCACCGCATCGATCCCGATTCCGAACCCGAGCTCGCCGTCGACGCCGACCTGCCAGAAGGTGGACAACTACTACTGGTCGTCGGAAACGCTGTCGGAAGGCCGCGTCACCTACCACTTCTACTTCCAGATCATCGACCGCAATTGCCAGTCGCTGGGTTGCTATCAGTGGGACCCGTTCATCTCGATCCACAACTGATCTCGGCAGGCGGGCGACCATGCGACGGTCGCCCGCGTCATTGTCCCGTTCCGGAGGAAGCGCCATGCCTGGTCTTCGTTGCGACGTGCTTGCGATCGTCGATGCCGTCACGCTGCTGTCGGCCTGTCCCGATGCGAGCCGGAACGCGGATGCGCCGACCGTGATCGACGGCCGGCACATCTACGTGGTGAGCCCCGGCGACACCGGGCCGCTCGGCCGCAACGACAGCCGGCTCTTTGCCGGCCTGTCGCCGGGCGACCAGCTCCGCCTGCGCGAAACGGCGCTGGCGCTGCGTGCCGAAGTGAGCGTCCTGTTCATCCGGTTCGCCTTGCGGGACGCCGGCATCGTCGCGCCGATCGAAGCGCAGGTGCGCGACGCCGCGACGCCGGTGCCGTCCGACGACGACCTGCTCCATCCGCAGTGCCGGCCGATGCCGGACCATTACTGGCGCAGCGACGTGCTGGCTGCGGGCGCCACCACGTGCACGGCCGATTTCGCCGTGCTCGACCGTGGCGGTGCGGTGTCCGGCTACTTCCGCTGGGAGACGTCGATCGAGATCGCCGGCGGCCGCGCGGATTCGTAGCAGCCCGATTGCAAGCCGTCGCCGGACCGCGACGGCAACGTCGACCTTGTGTCCGATACCGGCTTCGGGCGATCTTCTGCGCGAATGCCGATTTCAGGCAGGATGCCGAACCGTTTGACTCACGGGCCGCTCGTGTTTCATCGGCAGCCGGCCCGCCCGAATCAGTTTCGTTCCCGTTCGAGCCAGCGTCGTTGCGAGGCGTGACCACCCGAGCGCGCCGCGTCCGTCGCGGCCCGGGTTCCCCGCATTGCCGCCCGCTGATCCAATCCGGAATTTGTCTAGTCATCCTTGCGAATGGATCGTACGAGATGCACCAAACGCGTGCCTGAATTCCCCACGACGAGGCACGTCAGAGCCCCGAAATTAGGGGATTTCCCGCGTTTCACCGGTTTTTTTTGATCGCTGCTTGTCGCGCTGTTTTTCTTCTTGCATGCTTGTATAGACAAATTCCTGAGGCGGCTTGCTGCAGCACCGAAGGGATGACGAACCTCAACGCAAGGAGAAATCTCGTGAACGGCAAGCGGATCAAGTGGGCAATCAGGACGATCGGTGTCATCGCGGCTGCGGCGGCAACGCTCGCGGCGCCGGCGCAGGCGAAGGAATGGAAGACGGTGACGGTCGCGCTCGAAGGCGGCTACGCACCGTGGAACCTCACGCTGCCGGGCGGCAAGCTGGGCGGTTTCGAACCGGAGCTGCTCGCCAACGTGTGCGAGCGGATCAAGGTGCAGTGCAACATGGTCGCGCAGGACTGGGACGGGATGATTCCCGGCCTGCAGGCCGGCAAGTTCGATATCCTGATGGATGCGATCTCCATCACGCCGGAGCGCGAAAAGATCCTGCTGTTCTCGCGTCCGTATGCGGCGACGCCCGCGACGTTCGCCGTCACCGATACCAAGATCCTGCCGAAGGCCGCGCCCGGCGCGCCGATGGTCAAGCTGACGGGTGACGCGAACGCGGACAAGCCCACCGTCGACGCGCTGCGCAAGCAGCTGAAGGGCAAGACGATCGGCATCCAGTCGGGCACCGTCTATACGAAATTCATCAACGACAGCTTCAAGGACATCGCGTCGATTCGCGTGTACAAGACCTCGCCCGAACGTGACCTCGACCTCGTCGCCGGGCGCATCGATGCGTCGTTCGACGACGTCACGTACTACGCGGCGAACAACACGAAGAAGGACACCGCGTCGATCGTGCTCGCGGGGCCGAAGCTCGGCGGGCCGATCTGGGGGCCGGGCGAAGGGCTCGCGTTCCGCAAGCAGGATGCCGACCTGAAGACGAAGTTCGATACGGCGATCGGCGCGGCACTCGCGGACGGCACGGTGAAGAAGCTGGCCGACAAGTGGTTCAAGACCGACGTCACGCCGTAAGCACGCCGCCGCCGCGCGAGCGACCCGAACGACGCGCGGCGGCAGGCATCCTGCCGATTCACTCAACGCTTGCCGGGAGGCACGCATGGCGATTCTCGAAATGCTCGGCTTCGGAACCGAAGGCTGGGGCGGTGTGCTGCTGCTCGCCGCACTGATGACGGTCGCGCTGACGCTCGCCGCGCTCGCGGTCGGCGCGGTGATCGGCGCGGCGATCGCGGCGGCGAAGCTGTCGCGCTACCGCAGCGCCCGCCTGCTCGGCGACCTGTACACGACGGTATTTCGCGGCGTGCCCGAACTGCTCGTCATCTATCTGTTCTACTTCGGCGGCTCGACGCTCGTCACGGCCGTCGGCCAGTGGTTCGGCGCGGAAGGCTTCATCGGCGTGCCGCCGTTCGTGATCGGCGCGCTCGCGGTCGGCATGATCTCGGGCGCCTACCAGGCGGAGGTGTATCGCGCGGCGGTGCTCGCGGTGTCGAAGGGCGAGCTCGAAGCGGCGCGCGCGATCGGCATGCCGCGCAGCATGGTGCTGCGGCGCATCCTGGTTCCGCAGGTGCTGCGCTTCGCGCTGCCCGGGATCGGCAACGTGTGGCAGCTGAGCCTCAAGGACTCGGCACTGATCTCGGTCACCGGGCTCGCCGAGCTGTTGCGCACGAGCCAGATCGCCGCCAACTCGACCCACCAGTACTTCGTGTTCTTCGTCGCGGGCGGGGCGTTGTATCTGCTGATGACGGGCGTGTCGAACCGCGTGTTCAACCGGGCGGAAGCGATCGTCGGCCGGTCGTTCCGCCGCAATTTCGCGCGCAACTGACGGAGAACGTGCATGTCCCTCGATTTCGCTTTTCTCTTCGATACGCTGCGCCAGCTGCTCGCGGCCGTACCGACCACGCTCGGCCTGTTCTTCGCCTCGCTCGTGCTCGGCGGCCTGCTGTCGCTCGTGATCGTCACGATGCGCGTGTCGCCGCGCTGGCTGCCGAACCGCTTCGCGCGTGCCTACATCCTCGTGTTTCGCGGCTCGCCGCTGCTGATCCAGATGTTCCTCGTGTATTACGGGCTCGGCCAGTTCGGCGTGATCCGCGAAAGCTTCATGTGGCCGCTGCTGCGCGAGCCGTACGTCTGCGCGGTGCTGTCGCTCGCGCTGTGCACGGCGGGCTACACGGCCGAGATCCTGCGCGGCGGGCTGATGGCCGTGCCGGTCGGGCAGATCGAGGCCGGCTATTCGATCGGGCTGTCGGGCTTCGCGCTGCTGCGGCGCGTGATCGGCCCGATCGCGTTGCGCCAGTGCCTGCCCGCGTATTCGACCGAAGCGGTGCTGCTCGTCAAGTCGACCGCGCTGGCGAGCCTCGTCACGGTATGGGAAGTGACGGGCGTCGCGCAGCAGATCATCCAGCAAACCTATCGGACGACCGAGGTGTTCGTCTGCGCCGCCGTGATCTATCTGGGCCTGAACTTCATCGTCGTGCGCCTGCTCGGCGCGCTCGAATGGCGGCTTTCCGGGCACTTGCGTGCGCCGAAGCCCACCGGTGCGCCCGCCGCGGCGACGCGCAATCCTCAACGCGTCGCGCCCTGAGCGTCCCCGTCCTTTCCAGGAGAATCCGATGAACACCGCTGCTCCCGTTGCGCTGTCGGTCAAGAACATCCACAAGTCGTTCGGCGACCATCATGTGCTGAAGGGCATTTCGCTCGACGCGCATGAGGGCGACGTCATCTCGATCCTCGGCGCGAGCGGCTCGGGCAAGAGCACGTTCCTGCGCTGCCTGAACCTGCTCGAGACACCCGACGACGGCTCCGTCGCGCTCGCCGGGGAAACGCTCGCGATGAAGCGCGCGCGCGACGGCAAGCTGCATCCGAGCGACCGGCGCCAGGTCGACCGGATCCGCTCCCAGCTCGGCATGGTCTTTCAGAACTTCAACCTGTGGTCCCACATGACGGTGCTCGACAACCTCGTCGAGGGGCCGCTGCGCGTGCAAAAGCGCAGCCGCGCCGAAGCGGTCGAGGAGGCCGAGGCGCTGCTGGCGCGCGTCGGTCTCGCCGACAAGCGCGGCTACTATCCGGCGCACCTGTCGGGCGGCCAGCAGCAGCGCGTCGCGATCGCCCGCGCGCTCGCGATGCATCCGAAAGTGATGCTGTTCGACGAACCGACGTCGGCGCTCGATCCGGAGCTGGTCGGCGAAGTGCTGCGCGTGATGCGCTCGCTGGCGGAAGAGGGGCGCACGATGCTGGTCGTCACGCATGAAATGGGCTTCGCGCGGCACGTGTCGAATCGCGTGCTGTTCCTGCATCAGGGCGAGGTCGACTCGGACGGGCCGCCCGACGCGCTGTTCGGCGGCCAGTGCTCGGAGCGCTTCCGGCAATTCGTGTCGAGCCACCACGACCGCACCACCAACTGAGGCTGCCATGACCGTATTCCGTGCGGCCCGGCCGCTCGACTGGCGACAGGTTGCGGCGGTGGCGGCCGGCGAGCCGCTGGCGCTGGCCGACGAGGCACGCGCGCGCGTCGTTGCCGCGCGCGAACTCGTCGACGAGATCGTCGCGCGCGGGATTCGCGCTTACGGCGTCAATACCGGCGTGGGCGCGCTGTGCGACGTGATCGTGTCGCCGGCACAGCAGAGCACGCTGTCGCGCAACATCCTGATGAGTCACGCGGTCGGCGTCGGCATGCCGCTCGGCGCGGCCGAAACGCGCGCGATCATCGCGGCCGCGATCAACAATTTCGCGCACGGGCATTCGGGCGTCCATGCCGACGTCGTCGACCAGCTCGTCGCGCTGCTCGAGCATGATTGCCTGCCGGAGGTGCCGGCGCACGGCTCGGTCGGCTATCTGACCCACATGGCGCACGTCGCGCTCGTCTGCATCGGGCACGGCCATGCGCGCCACCGCGGCGAACGCATCGGCGGCGCCGAGGCGCTGCGCCGCATCGGCCGCGAACCGCTCGTGCTCGGTGCGAAGGAAGGGTTGAGCCTGGTCAACGGCACGCCGTGCGTCACGGGGCTCGCCGCGCTCGCGCTGGCCCGCGCGGAACGGCTGCTCGACTGGGCCGACTGGATCGCGGCGGCGAGCTTCGAGAATCTCGGCGGGCAACTCGCCGCGTTCGACCCGGCCTCGCTCGCGTTGCGGATCTCGCCCGGCATCGGGCACGTCGGCGCGCGCTTGCGGACGATGCTGGCCGACAGCCCGATGCTCGCCGCGGCGAGCGGGCGGCATACGCAGGATCCGTTGAGCCTGCGCACGATTCCGCACGTGCACGGCGCGGCGCGCGACGTGTTCGCGGTCACGGCGGACGTCGTCGATCGCGAGCTCGCGTCCGTCACCGACAATCCGATCGTCGCCGGTACGCGCGATGCGCCGGCCGTTCATTCGCAGGCGCATGCGGTCGGCGCGGGCATCGCGCTGGCGATGGACAGCCTCGCGGCCGCGATGGCGCAGGTGGCGGCCATCGCCGAGCGGCGGCTGGACCGTCTCGTCAATCCGCTCGTGAGCGGCCTGCCGGCGTTTCTCGCGGCGCCGGGCGGCACGTGTTCGGGCTTCATGATCGCGCAGTACACGGCGGTCGCGCTGGTCGCGCAGAATCAGCGGCTCGCGGCGCCGGCGAGCCTCGACGGCGGCATTACGTCGGGGCTGCAGGAAGATCACCTGTGTCATGCGACGCCGGCCGCGCTGAAGGCGCTCGACATCATCGAGAACGCGACGCGCGTGCTCGCGATCGAGCTGCTCGCCGCCGCGCAGGCATACGACTTGCAAGCGAACGAAACCGGGCGGGCCGCGTCGACCGACGCGCTGTGGCGACACGTGCGCGAACGCGTACCGGCGTATCGCGACGACCGGCCGCTCGCGGACGACATCGCGATCGCGGCCGGCATCGTCGGGGGGGCGCCGCCGCCGTTGCAGTGACGACCGGCGACGACGGGCGGATCATCCATTATTCATTCGGTCGAGGGTGCATGAACGAGACGGAGCGACAACTTTCCGCACGACCGGCGAGGGCATCGGGCGAGGCCGTGCCGGCGCGCGCACTGCCGGCCTATCAACAGATCAAGCGCTACGTCGTCGAGCGGATCGCGAAGGGCGACTGGAAACCCGGCGGCGCGATCCCGACCGAGGCCGAGCTGGTCAAGGAATTCGGCGTGGCCCGGATGACGGTGTCGCGCGCGCTGCGCGAACTGACGAACGAACGCGTGCTGACCCGCATCCAGGGTGCCGGCACGTTCGTCGAGCGCCGGCATTACGAGTCGACGGTCCTGGAGATCCGCAACATCGCGGACGAGATTGCGGAACGGGGGCATCGGCACAGCGCGCGCGTCGTGCTGATCGAGCGCAGCATCGACCCGGATGCGATCGATGCGCTCGGGCTTCGCTCGGGGCCGGTGTTTCATTCGCGCATCGTGCATTTCGAGGAAGACGAGCCGATCCAGTTCGAGGATCGCTACGTCAATCCGGCGTTGTTTCCCGACTACCTGGAGCAGGATTTCACGATCGAGACGCCGAACCACTACATGGTGCGGCTCGCGCCGATCCAGCGCGCCGAGTTCCGGATCTATGCGGAGAAACCCAATGCGCAGGTGCGCCGGCATCTCGTGATGGAAATCGGCGAGCCGTGCCTGGTGTTGAAGCGCCGCACCTGGGTCGGCGAGCACGTCGCGACGTCGGTCAGGCTGTGGCATCCGGCGTCGCGGTTTCACCTGGCGGGGAAGATGTAGGGACGCGGCGGGCGGCGCGGATCGAGCCGAGGCAATCGGCGTGGATGTCCTGCACGTCGGCGAATGATGCGGCCGCTGATGCCACCGGCCGCGCCCATCAAACCGTTCGTTCCTTCGCTCGTCGGCATGCGTACGCGCATTCACCGACCTGAATGCCGGCAGAGAGTGGCGCATAATGTTTCGAGGTCGACCCTTGGCTGGAAGAGGGTTTTATGCGCTGCACAATTTGCGGATCGGAGAATCCTCCCGGTGCGGGGTTCTGCCAGGAATGTGGCGCCGTGCTGTCCCGCACCTGCCCGCAGTGCGGGCATGACGCAGCGCCGACAGCCCGCTTCTGCAGCCATTGCGGTGCGCCGCTGGCGACACCTGCCGCCATGCCGCCATCGTCCCGACCGCCGGCTCAAGCACCGTCGCCCACCCCGATTCATTACACGCCCGATCATCTGGCCGAGCGCATCCGTGCCGAACACGCGGCGATGGAAGCGCGCGGCGAGCCTGCCGGCGAGCGCAAGACCGTTACCGCGCTGTTTGCCGACATGGCCGGGTCGACCGCGCTGATCCACGACCTCGATCCCGAAGTGGCGCATCGCCTGATCGTGCCGGTGGTCGAGCTGATGATGGAGGCGGTCCACTACTACGAAGGGTACGTCGCCAAATCGCTCGGCGACGGTATCCTCGCGCTGTTCGGCGCACCGATCGCCCACGAGGACCACGCGCAGCGCGCGCTCTTCGCCGCATTGCGCATGCAGCAGGCGATGCGCCAGCACGGCGACCGGATTCGGCTGCAGGAGGGCATTCCTCTGCAGATTCGCGTCGGCGTGCATACCGGCGAGGTCGTCGTCCGTTCGATCCGCACCGACGACTTGCACACCGAATACGACCCGCTCGGGCATACGATCCACATCGCGTCGCGGATCGAGGGCATCGCCGCGCCCACGTCGATTCTCGTCAGCGAATCCACCCACAAGCTGGCCGAAGGCTATTTCGAGTTCAAGGCGCTCGGGGCCACGCAACTCAAGGGCATTCCCGCGCCGCTATGCGTCTACGAAGTGCTGGGGCTGGGTGCGTTGCGCACGCGCCTGCAGCTGGCGGCGCACCGTGGTCTCGCGCGGTTCGTCGGGCGCGAAACGGAACTGGAGCACCTGAACCGGGCCCTGGAGACCATGCGGGCCGGGCACGGGCGCGTGGTCGGCGTGGTCGGCGAGGCCGGCGTCGGCAAGTCTCGTCTGTTCCACGAGTTCAAGGAGCGTTCACGGCGCGGCGCGCTGGTGCTGGAGACGTTTTCGGTATCGCACGGCAAGGCGTTTTCCAATTTGCCGCTGATCGAACTCCTGAAGAACTATTTCCAGATCACGCCGCAGGACGACGAGCGGCGCTGCCGGGAAAAGGTGATCGGCAAGGCGCTCGCGCTGGAGCGCGGTTTCGAGGACCTCGTGCCGTACGTCCTCTATCTGCTCGGCATCGGCGAGGGCGGCTCGGTGCTGGTCGAGATGGACCCGCAGATCCGGCGCGAGCGCACCTTCGACGCGATCAGGCAGTTGCTCGTGCGCGAGAGCCAGAATCAGCCGGTTCATTTGCTGTTCGAGGATCTGCAATGGCTGGACCGTGAAACGGAAGCATTCCTGAGCTACCTGATCGACCACGTGCCGGACGCACGCATCCTGCTGTTGGTGAACTACCGGCCCGAGTATCGGCCGGCGTGGGCCGGCGTGGTTCATTGCAGCAGGATCCGGCTCGAGCCGCTCGGCCCGTCCGATGCGCAGGGGCTGCTCACGGCGCTGCTCGGCGAGGATCGCACGCTCGTGCCGCTGAAGCAGCTCATTCTGGAGAAGACGGAGGGCAATCCGTTCTTCATGGAGGAAGTGGTCCAGACGCTCGTCGAAGAGAAGTCGCTGCTCGGCGATGCCGGGCGTTATCGCATCGTGGAGACGCCGGCGACGCTGCATATCCCGACCACCGTGCAGGGCGTGCTGGCGGCCCGGATCGATCGGCTTCCCGTCGAGGAAAAGGAACTGCTGCAGGCGCTTGCCGTGATCGGCCACGAGTTTCCGTTCAGCCTGATCCGGCGCATCTGCGGCGAGGTGGCGGCGCGGGACGACGAACTGCGTCGCCTGCTCGCGCATCTGGAAGCCGCGGAGTTCATCTACGAGCGGCCCGCCTTTCCCGAGGTCAATTATTCGTTCAAGCACGCGCTGACCCAGGAAGTGGCCGGGCGCTCGTTGCTCACGGAGCGGCGCACCGCGCTGCACGAGCGCACCGCGCAGGCGATCGAGGTGCTGTTCCCGACGCGCATCGCCGATTACTGCAGCGAACTCGCGCATCACTACGGTCAGAGCGGCAACATTCCGAAGGCGGTCGAATACCTGCATCGTGCGGCCCAGCAGGCGCTGCGCCATGCGGCTCATCACGATGCGATGAATCACCTCGGCGCGGCGCTTGCGTTGCTGAAGGGCTTGCCGGACACACCGATGCGCGCGCATTGGGAACTGACGCTGCTGCTGTCCCTCGGGCCGGTCCTGATGGATGTGCGCGGGTATGGCGCGACGGAGGTGGGCGCCACCTATACGCGCGCGCTCGAGTTGTGCGAGCGCACGGGCGAGGTATCGCAACGCTTCGCGACGCAGCTGGGATTGCGGATGCACCACGTGGTGCGCGGCGAATATGCGCTCGCGACCGACCTGGGCCGGCAGATGCTCGGTACGGCCCGCGATGCGAACGACCCCGGCTTTCTCATCGAGGCCCATAGCGCGCTGGGTTCGTGCTTCTTCCTGCAGGGCGATTTCACGGCCGCCCGCACCCACCTGGAACAGGCGATCGCGATCTACGATCCGGAGCAGCATCAGGCCCACGTGTTCGCGCACGGGGTCGATCCGGGCATCCGGGCGCTCAGTTTCCTGGTGTTGACCCTGTGGATCCAGGGGTATCCCGACCAGGCGCTCAGGCGCAGCGTCGAAGCACTGGCGCTCGCACGGCACCTTTCCTATGGGCCGTCCCTGGCGTTCAGCCTGACCTACACGGCACACCTGCATCAGCTGCGGCGCGAGCCGACGCTTGCCGCCGAGCGCGCGGAAGCGGTCATTGCCGTATCGACCGAGCACGGCTTGCCGTACTGGCTCGCATGGGGGACGCTCCTGCGGGGCTGGGCGATGAGCGCGCAAGGCAACATCCGGGACGGCATCGCGCAGATGCGGCTGGGCCTCGATGCGCAGCGGGCCGCCGGCGGCGAAGACCAGCGGCCCTATTCCCTCGCGCTGCTGGCCGACAGTTACTGGCGCGCGGGCGACCGGCGGGCAGCGCTGGACCTGCTGGAAGAGGCGACGACGCTCGTCGAGCAAACCGGTGAGCACTGCTTCGAGGCCGAGCTGTACCGGCTCACGGGCGTCTATCTGGCCGGCGGGGCGAGCGAGCAGGGGGCCGTCGCGGCGAGCGAAGAGGGGGCCGTCGCGGCGTGCGACGAAGGGGCGGTCGCGGCGCGCGACGACAAGGCCACCGGCTGCTTTCACCGGGCGATCGAGCGCGCGCGCCGCCAGGGTGCCCGAGCGCTGGAATTGCGGGCGGCGTCGGACCTTGCGCGGCTCTTGCAGCGGCAGGGGAAAACCGTGGAGGCGAGGCGAGCGCTGTCCGAGGTGCTCGCCTGCTTCACGGAAGGTTTCGATACAAGCGACCTGCGCGACGCGAAAGCGCTGCTGGATGCATTGGACGCGCGCGCAGGATGAATGGAACAACGGCGCACGGCGACGGATCGCGTGACGACGTGCGCTCGATGACCTGCCGCTGCTCCGCCTGCGCGGAGCGCCGAGGAGACGGGCATGGCAACCACGCACGCAAGACGCGGCAACGATGGCCCGCGCAAACCGATCGCGCTCGCGTTGCAGGGCGGCGGAATGCACGGCGCCTTCACCTGGGGCGTGCTCGACCGCATGCTCGAAGACGGCCGGCTCGACATCGAAGGCGTCAGTGCAACCAGCGCCGGCGCGATGAACGCCGCGGTACTCGCATACGGGCTGCACAAGGGCGGCGAAGACGGCGCGCGTCAGGCACTGCACGACTTCTGGCACGCGGTCGCGCAATCGGCGGAGCGCTACAACCCGCTGCGCTGGATGCCCTGGCTGAAGGGCACGCACAGCTTCGGGCTCGATCATTCGCCGCTGTATGCGTTCGCCGACATGATGCTGCGGGTCTTTTCACCCTATCAGTTCAATCCGAACAACCTGAATCCGCTGCGCGAGGTGCTCGAAAGCCAGGTCGATTTCGACGCGCTGCGCAAGCACTGTCCGATCCGGCTGTACGTGTGCGCGACCAACGTCGAGACGGGGAAGATCCGCCTGTTCACCGGAGCGGACCTCAGTGCCGACGCGGTGCTGGCATCGGCATGCGTGCCGACCCTGTTCCAGGCGGTCTCGATCGACGGCGAGTACTACTGGGATGGCGGGTACATGGGCAATCCTGCCATCTATCCGCTCATCTACAACTGCGCGACGCGCGACGTCGTGATCGTGCACATCAATCCGCTCGTGCGTCGCGGCGTGCCGATCACCGCCGCGGAAATCCTCAACCGGATCAGCGAGATCAGTTTCAATTCGTCGCTGATGCGCGAGATGCGGGCGATCGCGTTCGTCACCGACTTGATCCAGCAAGGCACGATACAACGCGGCGAGATGAAGGAAATGCTGATTCATTCCATTCGCGCCGACGATGCGCTGTCCGCGCTGAGCGTATCGAGCAAGTACAACGCGGATTGGACATTTCTGAGCGAACTGCATGACCACGGGCGACGCGAGGCGGATGTGTGGCTCGCGCATCACTACGGAAACATCGGGCAGCGCTCGAGCATCGACATCCGCAGGGAATTTCTCTGAGCGCATCGCAGTCATGTCGGCATGGGGCGATTCCGCGCGGACGCCCCGGTCCAAGGAGCGAACGTGAACCGGATGCAGGCGCGGTTCGTCGCGTTGTGGTCGTGCAGCGGCGGGACCCATGCCGAGGAGGTCTATCGCAGGCTCGCGCAATGCTATGCGGAGCCGGTGCGCCATTACCATACGCTCGTGCATGTACGGCGATGCCTGCGTCATCTCGACCTGGCGCGCGACGCGATTCCCGCGCCGGACGCCGTCGAACTCGCGCTCTGGTTCCATGACGTGATCTTCGTGCCCGGCGCGAAGGACAACGAGCAGCGTAGCGCGGACTGGTTCCGGCACCAGGCCGGGGGGCGAATCCGCGCGTGCGACCCCGTCTGCGCGATGATCCTCGCGACGACCCACGCGGGCATTGCCGCGCAACCGGATACCCGCTTCACGTGCGACATCGACCTGGCCGCGCTCGGCGCTTCCCGCAGCCGGTTTCGCGAAGACGGCCGGCGTTTGCGGGCAGAGCGTCCCGATCTCGACGACCGGGCCTACGATTTTCATGAGCGGAACATTCTGCGCGGGCTGCTCGTGCGTCCGCGCATCTATCTGACGGAATTCTTCTACGCGCGCTGCGAGAGGCAGGCGCGCAGGAACCTGAGCTGGCGGCTGGGGTTGCCGGTTCCTGAACCGGAATGACGACCCGCCGCGCCGGCGCAATGATCGATCGAAGCGGTGCCCGGGCGCCAGGGCAACCTGACCCGACAGGGCCGCCGCGCGTGCGTCGCGCGCCAAGGGAACCGGTGCGCGCCCGCCGGTCGGGACCACGTTGCAGCGAACGGCGGCCCTCGGGCACTCTAGAATTGGCATGTAACGTATTGCAGTGGCCTGGCCCGGACAATGTTCCAGGTGTCGTTTCGATATCGCTTTGCCAGGCGATCTGCTCATTCCAACGGATACCAACATGCGCATCCCGCCGCTCAAGGCAATCATCGCGTTCGAAAGTGTCGCCCGGACCAAAAGCGTCAATCGTGCCGCGGAAGAACTGGGCCTGACCGCGTCCGCCGTGAGTCACCAGCTCAGCAACCTCGAATCGCAGATCGGCCAGCCGCTGTTCCAGCGATCAGGGCGCGGGCTCGTCCTCACGCCGACCGGCGAGCGCTATCTGGCGGACGTCACCGGCTCGCTGGCCGACCTGAGCCGCGCCACCGAGCGCGCGTCGAGCCGCGCCGAGGTCGATATCCTGCGCGTGCATTCGAGCCCGAGCTTCGGGCTGATGTGGCTGTTGCCGCGGCTGTCGTCGTTTCAGGAAGCGAACGGCGATATCCAGCTGAACCTGGCGTGTTCTTACGAAAACGTATCGTTCTCGAACGGCTTCTACGATATCGACGTCCGCCACGGCTACGGCAACTGGGACAACCTCGAGGTGAAGACGATGCGCGGCGAGTTCATCGCGCCGCTCGCGTCGCCGCAATACCTCGAACGGCATCCGGTGAACGCGCCGGAAGACCTCCTCGCGCATCGGCTGATCTATTCCGAAACGCCGCTCGTGCAGTGGAAACAGTGGTTCGGCCGGGCCGGCGTATCGCTCGCGGCCCGCAAGACCTTCGACTTTTCGTTCGACCGGTCGTACATGTCGCTCGAAACCGCCGCGCTCGGCCTCGGCATCGCGCTCGAAAGCCTGATGCTCGCGTCGGTGAAGATTCGCGAAGGCGCGCTGGTGCCCGTGTTCGACGAGACGCATGCGGTGGAAGTCGGTGCGCATCATCTCGTTTACCCGCGGCAGAACGGGGAACTGCCTCGCGTGAAACGCTTCCTTGCGTGGATCGAGCGGGAAGTCGCGGCGCAGCGCCGCGCGAACTGAGCGTCGCGCGTCCGGGCCGCGTGCAATATTGCGTTGCAGCACGCCGTGACGGCCCGCGCGGCGTCATCTGAAATTTTCTCAACCATGCCTGAGCGTTTCCGCGTTGATGCGGGTGTCCGGCGAGCCGACACTCTGCACACACATCAACACAGGAGACGAACGATGTTGCTCGACAACAGGACCATCATCGTGACCGGCGCGGCATCGCCGCGCGGTATCGGCAAGGCCACGGCCCGCACGCTGGCCGCCCAGGGCGCGCGCGTGGCGATTCTCGACCTGCGTCGCGAGGACGCCGAAGCGGCCGCCGCCGAGCTCGGGCCCGACCACCTCGGCCTGGCCTGCGACGTGACCGATCGCGACGCGTGCGTGGCCGCGGCCCGCGCGACGCTGGCGCGTTATGGCCGTATCGACGGCCTCGTGAACAACGCCGGCATCACGCAGCCGGTGCGCACGCTGGACATTTCCGGGCGCGACTTCGATGCGATCGTCGACGTGAACCTGCGCGGCACGCTGTACATGTCGCAGGCGGTGCTGCCGGCGATGAAGGAGCAGCGCGGCGGCAGCATCGTGTGCATGTCGTCGGTGTCCGCGCAGCGCGGCGGCGGCATCTTCGGCGGCCCGCACTACAGCGCCGCGAAGGCCGGCGTGCTCGGCCTCGCGAAGGCGATGGCGCGCGAGTTCGGCGCCGACCGTATCCGCATCAATTCGATCACGCCGGGCCTGATCCAGACCGACATCACCGGCGACAAGCTGACGCCCGACATGCGCGAGGAGATCGTCAAGGGCATTCCGCTCGGCCGCCTCGGCGATGCCGTCGATGTCGCCAATGCGTGCCTGTTCCTGCTGAGCGACCTGTCGAGCTACCTGACGGGCATCACGCTGGACGTCAACGGCGGGATGCTGATTCACTGAGAACGGCGCCGCGACACGCGCGGCGCCGACCATCATGCACCCGGGACAACCCGGGGCCATGGCAGGAGACAAAGATGAGAGCAAAGTACCCCGCCTCGCCGGTTCAGGGCGAGCTGCTGCAACGGGACGACGCGCAGACGTTCGAAGCGGCGACCTATGCGAAGGTCGCGCGACGGCTGATCCCGTTCCTGATGTTGTGCTATCTCGGTGCGTATCTCGACCGGGTCAACGTCGGCTTCGCGAAACTGCAGATGCTCAACGACCTGCGTTTCAGCGAGACCGTGTACGGGATGGGCGCAGGCATTTTCTTTCTCGGCTACTTTCTGTTCGAAGTACCGAGCAACCTGATCCTGCATCGCGTCGGCGCGCGCCGCTGGCTCGCGCGCATCATGCTGACGTGGGCCGTGATTTCCGCGAGCTTCGTGTTCGTGAAGTCGCCCGCCGCGTTCTACGTGCTGCGGTTCCTGCTCGGCGTCGCCGAAGCGGGCTTCGCGCCGGGCGTGATCCTGTACCTCACGTACTGGTTCCCGTCGGCGCGTCGTGCCAAGGCACTGTCGTTGTTCTTCATGGCGATTCCGCTGGCGGGGATCATCGGCGGCCCGCTGTCGGGCGCGATCATGCATTCGCTGCACGGCGCGATGTCGATGGCGGGCTGGAAGTGGCTGTTCCTGCTCGAAGCGTTGCCTTCGTTCGTGCTGGGCTTTGCGATCCTGCTGTATCTCGATGACGGCATTGCCGGCGCGAAATGGCTGACCGATGCCGAAAAAGCCTTGCTGGCGCGCAACGTGTCGGCGGACGCCGAGCACACGACCGCCCACCTGTCGATTCGTGCGTTCGTCGCCGACCGCCGCCTGTGGTTGATGGCCGCGATCTACTTCTGCGTCGTGCTCGGCCAGTACGGCCTCACGTTCTGGCTGCCCACGATCATTCGCAAGGCCGGCGTCGCCGATCCGCTGTGGGTCGGCCTGTTCACCGCGATTCCGTATGCGTGCGCGATCGTCGCGCTGCCGCTGATCGGCATGAGCGCGGATCGCCGCCGCGAGCGCCGCTTCCATCTCGCGGTGCCGATGCTGATCGCGGCGGCGGGCTTCGCGACGTTGCCGATGCTCGGCAGTGTCGGCGCGTCGATCGTGTGCCTGAGCATTGCGTCCGCCGGCATTCTCGCGTCGTCGTCGCAATTCTGGTCGCTGCCCACGGCGCTGCTCGGCGGGATGTCGGCGGCGGCGGGCATCGCCGCGGTCAACTGCTTTGCGAACCTCGCGGGCTTCTTCTCGCCGGCGATCGTCGGCTGGCTGAACGACCTGACCGGCAAGTCCACCGCCGGACTCCTCTTCATCTCCGTCGCGATTACGTTCGGCGCGCTGCTGGTGTTCCTCGTGCCGCGCTCCGTCAATCGCTGATCACCGCCGATTCGACCTGCATGCCTTCCGATCCAATACTGGAGCCAACGATGGATACCGAAACCATTCATGAAGCGGTCACGCTCGCCGAGCGCGCGTACCGCATCCGCAGAAACGCCGTGCTGATGGGCGAAGTCCAGGGGCAGGGTTATGTCGGCCAGGCGCTCGACATCGCCGACGTGCTGGCCGTCGCGTATTTCGGCGCGATGCGCTATCGCCCCGACGATCCCGAGTGGGAAGGGCGCGACCGCTTCCTGCTGTCGAACGGCCACTATGCGATCGCGCTGTACGCGGCGCTGTTCGAAGCCGGCATCCTGCCGGCCGAGGAGCTCGAAACCTACGGCAGCGACGACAGCCGTTTGCCGATGTCGGGGATGGCGAGCTACACGCCCGGCATGGAGATGTCCGGCGGTTCGCTCGGCCAGGGCCTGACGATCGCGGTCGGCCGTTGTCTCGGGCTCAAGCGCAACGGCTCGGACGCGCTCGTCTATACGCTCTTTTCGGATGGCGAGCTCGACGAAGGCGCGATCTGGGAAGGGCTGATGTCGGCCGCGCACTGGAAGCTCGACAACCTGATCGCGATCGTCGACGTGAACAACCAGCAGGCCGATGGCCCGTCGACGCAAGTCATGGCGTTCGAGCCTCTGGTCGACAAGCTCGAAGCATTCGGCTGGTATACGCAGCGAGTCGACGGCAACGATATCGACGCGGTAAAGCGCGCGTTCGACAACGCGCGCCGACATGACAGGCCGCAGCCGCGGATCATCGTCTGCGACACGAAGATGGGGTGCGGCGTGCCGTTCCTCGAAGCACGCGAGAAGAGCCATTTCATCCGCGTCGATGCGCACGAGTGGAAGCTCGCGCTCGACGCACTCGAAGCAGGGAGACACGCATGAGCACCGTCGACAACAAGCCGCGCCTGAAGACTTCCGCGATGATCGCGTCCATCGCGACCGAGGGGCAGGCGACCCGCGCCGCGCCGTTCGGCCATGCGCTCGCGAAGCTCGCGCGCACGAACGGCAACGTGATTGGCATGACGGCCGATCTCGGCAAGTACACCGACCTGCACATTTTCGCGAAGGAATTTCCCGAGCGTTACTACCAGATGGGCATGGCCGAGCAACTGCTGATGGGCGCCGCCGCCGGCTTCGCGCACGAAGGCGCGCAGCCGTTCGTCACGACCTATGCGGTATTCGCGACGCGCCGCGCGTACGACTTCATCCATCAGGCGATCGCCGAGGACAATCTCGACGTGAAGCTGGTGTGTGCATTGCCGGGCCTCACGACCGGTTACGGGCCGAGCCATCAGGCGGCCGAGGATCTGGCGCTGATGCGCGCGATGCCGAACATGACCGTGATCGATCCGTGCGACGCGCTGGACATCGAGCAGATGGTGCCGGCGATCGCCGCGCACCAGGGGCCGGTGTACGCGCGCCTGCTGCGCGGCAACGTGCCGGCCGTGCTCGACGAATACGATTACCGTTTCGAACTCGGCAAGGCGAAGCTGCTGCGCGACGGCAACGACGTGCTGCTGATCTCGTCCGGGATCATGACGATGCGTTCGCTCGAGGTCGCGAAGGCGCTTGAAGCCGACCGCATCGATGCAGCCGTGCTGCACGTCCCGACGATCAAGCCGCTCGATACGGCGACCATCGTTCGGGAGGCGTCGCGCAAGGGGCGCATGGTGATCGTCGCCGAGAACCATACGGTGATCGGCGGACTCGGCGAAGCGGTGGCGACTGCCTTGCTTGCGGCTGGCGTCGCGGCGCCGTTCCGGCAGATCGCGCTGCCGGATGCGTACCTCGCTGCCGGCGCGTTGCCGACGCTGCACGACCGTTACGGGATCTCCGCCGGCGCGATGCGGGCGAATATCAGGACGTGGCTCGGTTGATCGTTTCAAAGCGCCTCTGCCCGCTCGGCGGGGAGTATTCCATCGGCAAGCCGGGCGGGCCGGCTTCAGGGTGGCGCACCGGGCGCCCGGCCATGCGCGGCCATGCGCGGCCGACCCGTCGGCAACGCCGCCGGCACGGCGCTCGGATCGCGCATGCGCGTCACTCGAACGTGATGAACTGGGCAGACGACCACACCTTGCTGTCGTTGCGCTGCCGCCCGAAGAAATAGACGGGGCGGAATCCGAACGACGCATTTTCCGCCGCGACTTCGATGCTGCCCGCGAGATCGACGGGAAGCGTCTGGTCCGTCAACCGTTCGACCGCGACGAACAACTCGGTGCCGCCCAGCGCATGCGTGGCCGTTCCTTGCGCGAGCAGGTCCGCGCCGCTGATCTCGAAGCGGAACGTCGGCGCATGCACGAACGGATTGCGCTGCAGCGGATCGCCGACCTTCGCGAAGCTGTCGATCGTGCCTTCGACCACGATCGTCGCGTCGGCAAGATTGCCGATGTCGAGCTCGATGCTGTCCGCATCACCATAGGTGTCGCTGCGGAATTCGACGTCGGTCGCGCCGGTACGCCATGCCGACTCCTCGACATGCTCGAAGCCGTTCGATCCGAAACGGTGGATCGTGCCGTTGACGACGCGGATCCGGCCGCGCCACGCGGCCCAGCGATAGCGGTCCCGGATGCGGGCGCCGCCCCAGCGCACGCGGATCAGGCGATCCGCGTAGCCGAGTTCCGCATGCAGGTTGCGTTCCCACACCCGTCCTTCGTGATCGTACGCGGCCACGTATTCCCACCCGGACTGGCCGAGCAGCCGGTAGTCGAGCCGCGCCGGCCAGCGATGCGCGAACGCATCGCCTTGCCAGTGATCGCCGCAACGCACGAGCAGCGCACTGTGCTCGCCGGTGGTCGCCCATGTGCGGCGCGCGCGCAGCGCCTCGCCGACGTGCTTGCGATCGAGCACGTCGGCGAGCACACCCGTCAGCCCGCCGTGCACACCGAACACCTGCACGCCGGGCGCGCCACCACCCGGCCGGCCGCGATGTTCGTCGCCGCTGGCCGCGACGCCGAGCCGGTAGCCGCGTGCGATCACGTCCTGGTACAGCCAGCCGAAGTGCCCCCACGACGACGCGATCTCGACCAGCCGTTCGAGCTCGGGATGGTGCCAGTCGGGAATGTAGCGGCGGCCGCCCACGTGCGGCATCACCAGATGCTGCGCGGCAGCGTCGGCATACGCGTCCCACAGTTCCTCGACGGGCCAGCGGCCGAGCTCGACCGCATGACCTTTCATGTCCTCGTTCCAGACCAGCGTACGGTTGTGTTCGCCGCGCGCGTTGTACGGAAAATCCGGCCGCGCATCGCCGAGGAACACCACGTTATGGTCGCCGCCCGCGGTCGAGCTGCCGCACCATTCCTGCACCGGGTACACGACGAAGCGGCCCGGCTCGTTGAAGCGTTCGACCGCGTCGACGCCGAGCTGCCAGTTCTCGTCGGTGATCTGGAAATCGTTCGCGGTATAGCCGAGCACGTCGATGCCGCCGATGTCGCGTGCGTAGCGTGCGTTGTACTCGGGGCTGTTGGTGCCGACCGTGTCGTGCGCATGCACATGGAGATCCGCATACAGCGCGCGCGATACCGGCAACGACGCGTCGAGCGTCAGCCACGCTTCGGCCGCACGCACGTCCGGCCGCGCGGGCACGTCGGCCACGATGCGCAGCGTGCCGGCGTCGACCGGCAGGTCGTCGACCGCGCAACTCGCGAATCCCGCCTCGGGCAGCGCATGTTCGCGCCGGTAGACGGCTTCGCCTTGCGCGTCATATGCAACGACGCGCGCGGTGCCCCCGACGTCGCGGCACGCATTGCCCCAGCGATCCTGCAGCGACAGCCGGAATGGCGCGCGGGTGCCCGGCCGCACGAAGCGCGGGCCGTTCAGCAGCACGTCGGACGGCGCGCCGGCGCGGATGTCGATCGAGACGTCGCCGGGCACCGCGACGAAACGCGACGTGCCCAACGGATCGACGTAGAGCCGGAACCGGAAGTTGTCCTCGGCGAAGGTCTGCACGCGCGTGCCGGGGCCGCGACGGCGATCGCCGAGACGGATCACGATCCGGTCGCCGGCGTTCACGTAGCCGTCGACGACGTCGACGATCACCGCCTTCTGGAACGGCCGCTCGTGCCCCTTCTGGTCGAAGCGCACGTTCAGCGCCTGCACGGTGGCCGGGCTCTGCCCCGGCACGAGCGGCGCCGCATGGTATTCGGCGCTGATGTAGTTCGCCGCGGCCGGGTCGCTCGTCTGGAACAGCGCCCAGTCGGAATAGAACTTGAAGGTGGCCTTCAGCCAGCCGCCGTCGGCGATACCGGACGAGCCGACCTCGTAGTCGAGCACGATCTCGCTCCACTCGCCGGCTTCGAGGCGCGTGACGTTGCAATGCACGCGCCCGGCGAACGGCAGGCGCTTGTGGCGTTCGTACAGGCCCGCGGGTGCGACGTGCGGGCCCAGGCGGTCGCGCAGCGCGGCGGCGCGGGCTGCGACGGAATCGGGAGCGTCCGTGGATTCGTTCATGAGGGATGCAACATGATGTCGTTGGAAAGCGGCGCGCTTCAATGCGCGAACGGCCAGGGCGCGCTCGCGTCCCAGACGGGGATGCCCATGTACGCGTACCACGGCGCGATCACGCAGAGGCCATAGACGATCGCGATCAGCACCGATACCGCGCCGACCTTCGCGTAGTCGGCCGTCGAGAACGCGCCGCTGCTGTACGCGATGACGCCGGCGGTGATCTGCGTGGGCAGCAGATAGGCGAAGCTGTCGGTATCGCTGACGAGCATCGTGAACGCGACCGGATGCAGCCCGAGGCGCGGCGCCAGCGCGAGCGCGATCGGCGCGATCATCGTGACGGCCGCGACGTTGGACAGCATGCCGATGCGGATCACGTGCGTGCCGAGCATCACGATCGCGATCGCGAGCCACCAGCCGTGCCCGCGCGCGGCGACGTAGATGTGATCGGCGGCCCAGTTCGCGAGCCCGGACGCACTGATCGCCGACGACAGCGACAGCGCACCGGCCAGCAGGAACAGCGTGCCCCAGATCGTCCGCTGCTCGACCTCGGCCCAGCCGAAGCGCAGCACGCCGGGTGCGAACAACAGCGCCAGCGCGATCAGCGCGACGATTTCCGACGGCAGGTGATGGAGCGGCTCGGTCGCCCACAGCACGGCGACGGCCGCGAACAGCGCGAGCACGGCCCAGTCGTTGCGGGCGGCGGGCGGTTGCGTACGGCGCATCGCCGCGATCGCGCCGGGGCCGCCGGGAAGCGCGACGGCGCGCGAGCGGAAATGGAACTGCACCCAGCCCTGCGTGATCGCGAACATCCCGAGATACGGCCACTGCAGCTTCAGCCACGTCAGGTAGGAGATCCGGATGCCGAGCTGCTTCTCGAGCAGGCCGGACACGACCATGTTCGGCAGATGCGCGGTGAGGATGCACATGCCGCTGATCATCGCGCCGTACACGAGCGTCTGGATCACGATCGCCTTGCGCGCGGCGCGTTCACGCGGCGATTCGCCGAACAGCCGGACGATGCCGTTGGTGACCGGCAGCAGCGTGGCGGCGCGTGCGTTCGCGGCCGGCACGACGAGCGCCATCACGCAGTTCACGGCGAACATCGCCCAGATCACGCCGTTGGCCGTGCGCACCTTCAGGCGATCGAGCAGCAGCAGGGCGATGCGCCGGTCGAGCCCGCTCGCCTGCATGATCGCGGAGAACAGGAACGCGGCGAGGCACAGGAACACGACGGGCGCGGCGAAGCCGCTGGCCGCCTTCGGAAACGACGGGCTCGCATGCGACAGCACGAGCAGCATCGGCAGCAGGATGCCGCTCACGCCGACGGGAATCGCCTCGGTGATCCAGACGATCGCGACCCACGCGACGACCGCGAGCGTCGCCCGGCCCTCGGCGGAAAGATGCGCGGGCGCGGGCAACCACCAGGCGATCGCGAAGAACGCCAGCCACGCGGCGGCAAAACCGATCGCGGCACGCCGCTGCGCGCCGCGCGATCGTCCCGCCGCGTGCGGATCGGTGCGTGGCGCCGTGGCCGCTTCGGCCCGTGTCGGCCGGCTGCCCTGCACGCCATCGAGCGGCGGCGTGCCGATTGCGTTTTCAGTCACTGGTATGCTCCCCGGGGCATCGGGACCCCGAATCGCGGCCCCGACCGTCTGTCGAGATGTAATAATACGTATTAATACAAGTTGAGCATTCCAATTGCTTTTCATATCGATATCGGGAAACGCGCATAGCGCGAACCCAGCACGACGAGGAAGGATCGATGACGCTGGTGCGTGACGACACGACATCGCTTTACGAGCAGCTTGCGACGACGCTGCGCGACGAGATCGAGCGCGGTGTGTACGAGCCGACCGGCAAGCTGCCGTCCGAGGCGCAGTTGAGCGAGCGTTTTCAGGTGAGCCGCGTGACCGTCAGGCTCGCGCTCGATCGGCTGAGCGACGCGCGCATCGTCGAGCGCAAGCAGGGAAAAGGGACGTTCGCCGCGAAGCAGCGGCTGCGGCATCGACTCGATGTGCTGCGCGGGCTGCACGATTCGATCGCCGCGCAGGGCGCGCGGGCGCGGATGGAATTGCTGCGCATGGAAGCGTGCGACGTGCCGCCGGGCTTGCGGCACGCATTTGCCGCCGACGTCACGCGCTGCATCTATCTCGAACGCCTGCACTGGGTCGACGACGAACCCGTCGCGCTCGCGCAGACCTGCCTGCTGCCCGACGCCGGCGCCGTCACGTTCGAGCAGGCCGAGCGCATGTCGACCTACGAGGTGCTGGAGAGCCTGCTCGGCTGGCGCATCACGGATGCCGACATGTCGGTGACGGCCATGGCCGCGCCGGACGATATCGCGGCCCGGCTCAACGCCGACAAGCACGCGCCGCTGCTCGTGCTGCGGCGCACGTCGCGCCTCGCGGACGGCCGCACGTGCGAATCCACGGTGTTTCACATTCGGCCGGAACGGTTCGACCTCGTCGTGCGCAGTGGCGTGGAGGCGAAATTCGTCGGCTGAGCCCGCAATGGCGACGGCAGCGCACACGATCTGAAATTCCTGGCACAGCGTCGATCGGTATATCGCGCGATCAGATATCCATCGAAAAAATAACCATTTGGTACACGCTTGCGCGCGCATTACAGTCTGGCCTCCTGCCGGCTGCGACGCCGGTCGTTTCGACGTTATTTCAGAAATGCGCCACATGAATCGTTTGATGCGTTCCAGGGTCCGCCGTGCCGCGGCCGCGCTGTTCGTACTCGGCCTCGTGCCGGCTTCCCATGCAGCCCAGCCGACGTTGCGCGTCGGCATCGACGCCGAGTCGTATCCGCCGTTCTTCTCGAAGGACGCGGCCGGCAAGTGGAAGGGCTGGGAAATCGACCTGCTCGATGCCACGTGCGGCAAACTGAACGTGCGCTGCGAGCTCACCGACATTGCGTGGGACGGCCTGATTCCGGCGTTGCAGAACCGCAAGATCGACGTGATCTGGTCGTCGATGACGATTACCGGCGAACGGCAGAAGGCGATCGATTTCAGCCGTGCCTATTACGAGTCGCCGACGGTGTTCGTCGGCGCGAAGAGCGACCGGCGCCGTGTCGATTGCGCGGTGCCCGCGAGCTTCAAGGGCCGCGTGATCGGCGTCGAGGCCGGCACGAACTTCTCGGCGTTCCTCGACTCCCGCTTCAAGCCGGACGCGCAGATCAAGGCCTTCGACAAGTTCGACAACGCGCTCGCGGATCTGGTGTCCGGCCGGGTCGACTACGTGCAGGAAGGCAAGGGGCTGTTTACGGCATTCCTCGCGTCGCGCGACGGCAAGGACTTCGAGGTCAAGGCGACCTGCGCGGACAATCCGGTGCTGGGCCTCGGCATCGGCGCGGGCGTGCGCCAGGGCGATGCGCTGCGCGGCAAGCTGTCGACCGCGATCGCGCAACTGCAGCAGGACGGCACGTGGGATGCGATCACCGCCCGCTATCCGAACCTGAAGGGCACGATCGAGAAGGGCCGCTGACCCGATGGCCGCGGACGATTCGCTGCTCGCGTTGCTCGCATTCGGCGACGGCGGCTATGGCCGCGTGTTCGCGGGCGCGTTCGCGCTGACGTTCGGCGTCGCGGCAGCGTCGTTCGGCACCGGCGTGCTGCTCGGCATCGCCGGCGCGCTCGGCAAGCTGTCGCGCCACGCGCCGCTCGCGTGGCTCGCGCGGCTCTACACGACGCTGGTGCGCGCGCTGCCCGAGCTGTTGTGCCTGCTGCTCGCGTTCTATGCGCTCGCGCCCGCCGTCGAGGCCGCGCTGCACCGCGGCGGCCTCGCGCCCGACGACTTCGCGTTCCCGCCGTTCCTCGTCGCGGCGCTGTCGCTCGGGTTCATCCAGGGTGCGTATCTGACCGACATCTTCCGCGCGGCGCTCGTCAACGTGCCGGCCGGGCAGATCGAAGCCGCGCACGCGTACGGGATGACGCCGTGGCAGACGTTCGCGCGCATCCGGCTTCCGGCCGCCGCGCGGCTCGCGTTGCCGGGCACGGGTAACGTGTGGCTCAACGCGACCAAGGATGCGTCGTTCATCAGCGTGCTCGGCTCGTTCACGGATCTGCTGAAAGCGAGCCAGCTCGCGGCCGGCGCGACACGCCACTACGTATTCTTCTATCTCGTCACGGCCGCGTTGTTCCTGTTGCTGAGCATCGCGTCGACGGGACTCTTCGCGGCGCTCGAGCGCCACGCGAACCGTGGCACGAGGCGCGCGACCGCATGATCTTCTCGCTGCCATTCCTGCTCGACACGGTGATGCCGAAGCTGCTCGCCGCGGTGCCGACGACGCTCGCGCTGACGCTCGTGTCGGGCGCGGCCAGCGTGCTGCTGGGCGTGCCGCTCGCGCTCGCCGCCGGCGCGCGCCATGCGCCGCTGCGCTGGTCCGCGCGCGGCTGGCTCATGCTGATTCGCGGCACGCCGCTGCTCGTCCAGCTCTATTTGCTTTACTACGGATTCGGGCAGATCGTGCCGCGCGAATGGATGCGCGACAGCTGGGCGTCGCCGCTGCTGCGCGACGCGTTCTGGTACGCGATCGTCGCGTTGAGCGTGAACGAGAGCGCGTATGTCGCGACGATCCTGCGCGGCGCGATCGCCGGCGTGCCGGCCGGCGAGATCGAAGCCGGGCACGCGTACGGCATGACGCGCGTGCAGGTGCTGCGCCGCATCGTCGGCCCGCGCGCGTGGCGGCTCGCGCTGCCCGCGCTCACCGGCGAGGCGATCCTGCTGCTGAAATCGACCGTCCTCGCGTCGACCGTGACGGTGTTCGACGTGATGGGAACGGCCAATACGCTGCGCTTCGAGACGTTGCGCGTGTACGAGCCGCTGGTCGGCGCGGCTGTCGTCTATGTCGTGCTGGTCGCGCTGCTCACCATTCCGGCCGCTCGTCTCGAGAGGCATGTCAATCGCCACCTGACGCGCACCCCCGACGCTCGCGTCCCCGTACGCCGCCGCCGCGCGTCGCCGGACGCGTGGGCGGCCCCCAACTGATTCCTGGTAACGAACCTGACGATGTCCGATCCTCGCCCCTTGCTGTTTTCCCTGTATGAACAAGCCAGCGTCGGCTGCGGCGGCGCGCCGAGCCTGTGGACCCATCCCGCCGACGAACGGCTGCGCGCGAATACGCTCCCGTTCTGGTCGAACCTCGCGCGCACGGCCGAGCAGGCCGATCTCGACATGCTGTTCTTCGCGGACGTGCTCGGCCTGTACGACGTCTATGGCGGATCGGCCGACGCAGCGGTCCAGTGGGCGGTCGAGGCGCCCGCGAACGACCCGATGATGCTGATTCCGGCGCTCGTCGCGCAGACCGAGCGACTCGCGTTCGGCGTGACGGCGAGCACGACGTACGAGCACCCGTTCGCGCTCGCGCGCCGCTTCAGCACGCTCGATCACCTGAGCAACGGCCGGATCGGCTGGAACATCGTGACGTCCTACCTGACGAGCGCGGCGCGCAACTTCGGGCTCGACCGGATGATCGGCCACGACGAACGCTACGCGCGCGCGGAGGAGTTCCTCGACGTCGTGTACAAGCTGTGGGAAGGGAGCTGGGCGGACGATGCGGTGGTCGCCGACAAGCAAGCGCCGCGCTATGCGCGCGGCGACCGCGTGCGGCCGATCGCGCACGAAGGCACGCACTACCGCGTGCAGGGGCCGCACGTCTGCGCGCCGTCGCCGCAGCGCTCGCCCGTGCTGATCCAGGCCGGCTGGTCCGGGCGCGGGCGCGAGTTCGCGGCGAAGCACGCGGAGGTGGTGTTCGTCGCGAAGTCGAATCCGCACGAGATTCGTGCGGGCCTCGACGAGATTCGCCGGCTTGCGACGGAGCGCGGCCGCGCGGCGGACGACGTGAAGTCGCTGACCGTGCTGCGGATCGTGACCGCGCGCTCGTCGAGCGATGCGAAGGAGAAATACCACACGCTGCAGCAGCACTATCACCAGCACGCGCAACTCGTCAGCTATGCGGGCGACACCGGCATCGACATCGACCGCTATGCGGACGACGAACCGCTGACGACGCACACGGAAGGGCTCACGTCCTACGTGGTGCGGCCCGACGGCAGCGGCAAGCCGCTCACCGCCGGCGACGTGCGGCGCAAGTTCGCGAGCGTCACGCGCGGCACCGACCTGATCCTCGTCGGCTCGCCCGACGAGGTCGCCGATCAGCTCGCCGAGCATGCGCGCCAGTCGACGACGAGCGGCTACATGCTCAATCCGCTGATCAGCCCGGGCACGCTCGACGATTTCGCCGAGCTGATCGTGCCGGAACTGAAAAAGCGCGGCCTGTACCGCACGACGGCGCCGGCCGGCACCTTCCGCTCGCGGCTGAGCGGCCGCGACCGCCTGCCGGACACCGCGCACGGCGCGTCGTTCCGGCAATCCGCCATCCGCATCTGACGGACGGTGACGCGCCGGTCGATACGGAACGACTATCAGGGGAGGGGCGTGACGTGAACCACGACGTGCTGTTCCGGCTGCAACCGCGCCGTGCCCGACAGGGGAGGCCGGCATGACTACGACGGCGAACGAGGTTGCCGGCGCGATGCACGCAGGTCGATCGGCGTCGTCGCCCGTCCTGAGCGCCGCCGGCATCGCGAAGCGTTTCGACGCGACCGTCGCGCTGTCGGCGTTGAACCTGACGATCGACGCGGGCGAAGTGGTCGCGCTGATGGGCGCGAACGGCGCGGGCAAGTCGACCTTCGTCAAGATCCTGAGCGGCGTGCTGCGGCCGGACGGCGGCACGCTGACACTGCGCGGCCAACCGTACCGGCCGGCGTCGCCGCACGCGGCCAAGCGGCTCAGTGTCGCGACCGTGCACCAGTCGGTCGCCGACGCGGTCGTGCCGACGCTGTCGATCGCCGACAACCTGCTGCTCGACCGGCTGTGCGATCGGGCGTCGCCGTGGCGCGCGACGCCGGCCGCGCGGCGTGTCGCGGCGCGACCGCTCGCCGCGCGGGTCGGGCTCGACGTCGACCTGGCCGCGCCGCTCGCGTCGCTGTCGCTGGCGGACCAGCAACGCGTGACGCTGGCGCGCGCGCTCGGCGCTCAGCCGTCGCTGCTGATACTCGACGAGCCGACCGCCAGCCTGTCCGCACCGGAGGCCGAGCGGCTCTTCGCGCTGCTGGACGCGCTGCGCCGCGATGGCGTGGCAATCCTGCTGGTGTCGCATCGGCTCGGCGATTTGCGGCGCATGGCCGATCGCGTGGCGATCGTCCGCGACGGCCGCATCGTCGCGGATCTGCCCGCGCCCGTCGATCTGGATGCGGCGGTGCAGACGATGATCGGGCGGCCGTTGCCGAACACGCGTGAGCCGGTGCCGGCCCGCGCCGCGCCGCGCGAACCGGACGCGGCATTCAGCATGCGGCGCATCCGGCTGACGCCGGCCAGTACGCCGTTCGACCTCGAGGTGCGGCGCGGCGAGATCGTCGCGATCGCGGGGCCGGTGGGCGGCGGCAAGTCGCGCCTCGCCAATACGATCTTCGGCGCCGCGCGCGCGGTGGCCGGCGACATGACGCTCGACGGGCGGCCGTGGCGGCCGCGTTCGCCGGCGGATGCGATTCGCGCCGGCGTCTTCCTGGCCGGCGAGGACCGCTGGCGCACGTCGCTGTTTCCCGACAGCGTGCCGTTCGCATCGATCGCGGGCACGATCGGCTTTCCGTTTCTGGCGCGCTGGTTCGCGCGCGGCCCGGTGGGCAGGGCGCGCGAACGCGCGGCCGCCGCGGCGGCGATCGCGCGGTTCGGCATCCGCTGCACCGGCCCGGACGATCGCGTGGCTCACCTGTCCGGCGGCAACCAGCAGAAAGTCGTGCTCGCACGCTGGCATGCCGAACCGGCGCGGCTGTTGCTGCTCGACGAACCGTTTCAGGGCATCGATGCCGGCGCGCGGGCCGATATCGTCGATACGCTGCGGCGTCATGCGCAGGCGCGCGCGACGATCGTGTTCGTCAGCGATCTCGAGGAAGCTGCCGAGATCGCGGATCGTATCGTGCGGTTCGATCGCGCGACGCTCGATGACCCGCCTCCGACGTCCTCCACCTTGCGTGACTGCTCATGAAAACCGTGACTTCTTCCGCCGGGCACGATGCCGCGCCCGTCGAACGACCGCGCGCCGCGGCGGCCCGCGTCCGCGACGCACTCGAGCGCACGGGCATCCTGCTCGTGCTGACCCTGCTGGTGATCGGGTTTGCGCTCAGGGAGCCCGCGTTCCTGAACGTCGACAATCTGTTCAGCATCCTGCAGTCGGTGTCGATCGTCGCGTTGCTCGGCATCGGCGTGACGATCACGCTCGCGGCCGGCGGTTTCGACCTGTCGGTCGGCAGCGTGGCCGCGACCGCGCAGATGGCCGCCAGCTATGTGCTGGTCGTGTGGCACGGCGGCACGCTGGCGGCGGTGATCGCCTGCGTGACGCTCGGCGTGGCCGCCGGGCTGTTCAACGGCGTGCTGATTACGCGCCTGCGCGTGCCCGACCAGCTCGCGACGCTCGGCACCTTGTTCCTGATGGCCGGCCTGCAATTGATTCCGACCGGCGGCCGTTCGCTCGCGACCGGCTCGGTGCTGCCCGACGGCACGGACGCGACCGGTGTGTTCCCCGACGCCTTTCTCGCGCTCGGCCGGCTGCGCGTGTTCGACGTGGTGCCGCTGCCGGTGCTGCTGCTCGCAGCTGTCACGGCACTGGCCTGTGTCGCGATGGAGGCCACACGATGGGGCCGCGTGATCTACGCGATCGGCGGCAACGAAACGGCCGCGCGGCTCGCCGGCGCGCCCGCCGCGCGCTACCGGGTCGCCGCGTACGTCGTATCGGGGGCGATCGCGTCGCTGGGCGGCGTATTGATCGCCGCGCGGGTCGGTCGCGGCGACGTGAGCGCGGGCCACTCGCTGCTGCTCGACGCGGTGGCCGCCGCGCTGATCGGTCATGCGGTATGGGGCGCGAAGCGGCCCAACGTGTTCGGTACCGTCGTCGGCGCGGTATTCGTCGGCGTGCTGCTCAACGGGCTGACGATGCTGAACGCACCGTACTACATGCAGGATTTCATCAAGGGCGCGCTGCTCGTGCTCGCGCTGGCGTTTACGTTCGGCATCGGGCGTCGCACGGATGCGCGAGCGTGATGCGCATGCCGCGATGCGCCGCAGCGGCTCGCTTTGATCGGCCGGCTCACCGAATCGGAACGGTTTGTCATCCTAAGTCATATCTATTTCCGAATCGCTCGGTTTGAGTTCGCGTGCGGCGCTGATAGATTGGGCCGATATCGTCCTATCTGGAGACAGGCCCGCCATGCGCTCGTTGCTTCGCCGGAAATCGCGCGTCGATCTGAAGATCGGTGCATGCATGCTGTGGTTCGCGACTGCGCTGGGCGTGCCCGCCGCGCAGGCCGGTCCGCTCAAGGGCGCGCCCGCGCCGTTCGACAAGGGCGGCGTGAAGATCGCGCTGGTCAACTATCTGTCGACCGGCGACTTCTTCCAGGCCTACGAGGCCGGTGCGCAGAAGCAGGCGCGTGCGCTCGGCGTCGATCTGCGCATCTACGAGGGCCGGCAGGATGCGGCCGAGCAGCGCGAGCAGATCCAGCAGGCGATCAGCGTCGGCGTGTCCGCGATCATCGTCAATCACGGCCTGCCGGAATCGCTGAAGGACGTCGTGCAGCGTGCGCTGGACAAAGGCATCAAGGTCGTCGCGTTCGACGTCGACCTCGGCAACCCGAAGGTGCCGCAGATCGAGCAGAACGATCGCGACCTCGCGAACCTGCTGCTCGGGCAGGCCGTCAAGGACAACGGCGACGCGTTCTCGGCCGGGTACGTCTACGTCGCCGGTTTTGCGCCGCTCGACCGGCGCGATGCCGCGTGGCGCGACTTCAAGCGCGCGCACCCGAAGGTGCGGGAGAAGGCGCGCTGGGGCACCGTCGATAATCCGATCGCGCAGTCCGTCGCGAATCAGGCGGCCGCCGCGTATCGCGCGAATCCGGATATCCGTGTCGTCTTTGCGCCTTACGACGAGTTCGCGCGCGGCGCGAAGCTCGCCGCGGACGAAGCGAAGCTGGCGTCGAAGATCCGCATCTACAGTGCCGACATCTCGACGGCCGACATCGAGGCGATCCGCGCGCCGAACAGCGCGTGGGTCGCGACGGCCGCGACCAATCCCGCGGTCGTCGGCGCCGTGTCGGTGCGCGCGGCGGCACTGCTGGTGGCCGGCCAGGATCCGGGCGCGCGCATCGCGGTCAAGCCGACGCTGATCACGCGCGACGATCTCGTGAAAAACGACATTCGCACCGTGGCCGAACTCGGCGCGAAGTTTCCTGCGTTCCGCGCAAGCGACGCGGCGACCGCCGCATGGATTCCGGCGGCCGACTGATCGCCTCGGCACGCGGCGAATCGATCCGTCGCCCGCGTGCAGCCTACCCCTGACTCGACCATGACGACACTCAACGACTATCTCGCACAAAAACGCGATGCGTGGCACGCGAAGCAGCAGGCAGCCCGCAACGATCCCGATTTCAAGGCGACGCCGCTGAAGGCGACCGTGCGCGCGCTCGGTCGCAGCGGCGTGCGCGAGATCCGGATTCGCGACTTCCAGGTGATCAGCGACAGTCCGCCCGACTTCGCGGGCTACAACCTCGGGCCCGCGTCGCCGGAGCTGCAGCTTGGCGTGCTCGGCAGTTGCCTCACGCATATCACGTTGATCCAGGCGGCCGAGCGCGGCCTGAAGATCGACTCGATCGCGGTCGAGGTCACCGGCGACCAGCATCCGCTCGCACAGCAGCCGGGGTTCGAGCATGTCCCGGTATTCCCGCACAACATCCGCTATGCGCTCGACATCGTGTCACCCGAGCCGTCCGAGGCCATCCGCGCGCTGCATCAGGCGGTCGAGGCGGTCTGCCCGATCTTCAACCTGCTGAGGCTGCCGCAGGAGATCGACGGCGAATTGCGGCATACGCAGGGTTGACGCGCGGGAGCGGCGATGCGTCTGCGGGCCATTCCTGCTGTTTGATTTGCCTTCAGCATGAAGCAAGAAATCTGGCCCGATTTTTAACGTCCATTGGGTGTTCGGGCGGGACACCGCAGATCCTGGGTTGGAGGACGGGGGCGGCAAGCCTTGCGGGCATTGGCTCACGGGACGGGCACGATCCAAACTTAAACGATTTGTGACCCCTTTCCGCCGCAAAATTTTGCACAATGGCGGCAGCGCGGCATTGCGCCGCGATTCGCCCCGGGCAGGCCGGCTTGCCGGACCTGGCCGGCCAGACCCGCCGTTCGAGACCGAAGACCGCCGCCTCCGTGCCGCCGCCGCCATGGACCACCCCAAACGCATCCTGATCGTCGAAGACGACGCCGACATCGCCGACGTGCTGAGCCTGCACCTGCGCGACGAGCGCTACGAAGTCGTGCACAGCGCGGACGGCACGGAAGGGCTGCGCCTGCTCGAACAGGGCAACTGGGACGCGCTGATCCTCGACCTGATGCTGCCCGGCGTCGACGGCCTGGAAATCTGCCGGCGCGCGCGCGCGATGACGCGCTACACGCCGATCATCATCACCAGCGCGCGTTCGAGCGAGGTGCACCGGATCCTCGGCCTCGAACTCGGCGCCGACGATTACCTGGCGAAGCCGTTCTCGGTGCTCGAACTCGTCGCGCGGGTCAAGGCGCTGCTGCGGCGCGTCGACGCGCTCGCGCGCGATTCGCGGATCGACGCCGGCACGCTCGACGTCGCCGGGCTGTCGATCGACCCGATCGCGCGGGAAGCCGCCGTCGACGGCACGCGCATCGACCTCACGCCGCGCGAGTTCGACCTGCTGTATTTCTTCGCGCGGCATCCGGGCAAGGTGTTCTCGCGGATGGACCTGCTCAATGCCGTGTGGGGCTATCAGCACGAAGGCTACGAACACACGGTGAACACCCACATCAACCGGCTGCGCGCGAAGATCGAGGCCGATCCGGCCGAGCCCGTGCGGATCCTCACCGTGTGGGGGCGCGGCTACAAGCTCGCCGCGCCGGACCAGCGGGACACGTGATGAAGCTGACCCTCACCCAGCGGCTGTCGCTCGTGTTCTCGATCCTGCTGCTCGCGTGCTCGGGTGCGTCGGCGTGGCTGCAGATCCGCGCGAACGACATGCGCGAGAAGGAAGTCGTGCAGGGCCTGTCGCGCGATCTCGCCGCGCACATCGCCGGCAGCACGCCGCTGATGGACGCGAATGGGCTGCGCCCGGACGCCGTGCGCACGCTGTTCGGCCAGTTGATGGGCGTGAACCCGAGCGTCGAGGTGTACCTGCTCGACAACGCGGGGCGCATCAAGGGCGACGACGCGCCGCCCGGCCACGTGAAGCGCGAGCGCGTCGATCTCGCGCCGGTGCAGCGCTTCATCGCGGGCGAGCCGCTGCCGATCCTCGGCGACGATCCGCGCAGCCCCGACGCGCGCAAGGTGTTCAGCGCCGCGCCGCTGCAGCGCGCAGGGCAGCCGCCGTCCGGCTATATCTACGTGGTGCTGCTCGGCGAAGCGCACGACCGGCTGGCCGCGCGCGTCGACGCCGGCAACGTGCTGCGCACGACGCTGTGGTCGATGGCGGTCGTCGCGCTGCTCGGCCTGCTCGCGGGCCTGATCGCGTTCAGCTTCATCACGCGCCCGCTGCGCCGGCTGACCGACGCGATGCGCCGCTTCGACGCGAACGCCGCGCCCGATGCGCAGCCGCCGGTGCCGCGCTCGCCACCGGGGCGACGCGGCGACGAGATCGCGGTGCTCGAATCCGCGTTCGCGCAGATGGCCGACCGGATCGGCGACCAGTGGCGCGCGCTGACGCGCCAGGACCAGCAGCGGCGCGAACTGATCACGAACATCTCGCACGACCTGCGCACGCCGCTGACGTCGCTGCACGGCTATCTGGAGACGCTGTCGCTGAAGTCCGACACGCTCGCCGAACCCGAGCGTCGCCGCTACCTGTCGATCGCGCTCGCGCAGAGTTCGAAGGTCGGCCGGCTCGCGCAGGCGCTGTTCGAGCTCGCGCGGCTCGAGTCGGGCGGCGTGCAGGCCGAGCGCGAGCCGTTCTCGCTCGTCGATCTCGTGCAGGACGTATTCCAGAAGTTCGAACTCGCCGCGCAGTCGCGCGGCATCGCGCTGCATGCGCGGATCCCGCCGCGCGTGCCGGTCGTGTCGGCCGATCTCGGGATGATCGAGCGCGTGCTGACCAACCTGCTCGACAACGCATTGCGGCACACGCCGCAGCACGGCGAGGTCGAGGTCACGCTGACGCCGCTCGACGATCGCGTGGTGGTGACCGTGTCGGATACCGGCGAAGGGATTCCGCCGGCGCGGCGCGAAGGGCTGTTCCGGCGGCCGCAGCGGCCGATCAGCGGCGGCGCGGCGACGAGCGGCGGGCTCGGGCTGCTGATCGTGCACCGGATGCTGGCGCTCAACGGCAGCGGCATCCGGCTCGTCGATCGGGACGGGCGCGGTGCGGTGTTCGAGTTTGCGCTGGCGGTGGCGAATCCGGCGGCGGGTGAGGCGCGGTGAAGCTGACGGAAGCCGACTGAAGCCGACCCGCGCCGTTGGCGCGATTTCCGCCCGAATGCATGCGCGGAAATCGCGGCGGGCTGCCCCCGGCTCGTCGGTCGTCCGTGGCTTCGGGCGATGTCGCGATTTCAGCATCAGGATGTCACGCTGAAAGCGCTCGGTGCCGAGTGCTGCCGTGCGAGTCGCCAGCGTCAAGGCATCCTGAGCAATCGCTCGAATTCCGCCGGTATGGCCTCGAACTTGTTCACGCCGTCTGGCGGCCACGAATCGGGGCTGCAATCGCCGAGATCCACTTGGGATGGCGTCGCGGCGGGCCGGTAGCCGCGCAGGGTCAACGGCAAGTCGGTGCCGTCGCAGCGCAGGCGTGCAAGCAAGACGCCGGTACGCTTGTTCACCACCGCAGCCTCCCAGCATTCATCGGCACAGCCGCGCGACTGGTAGACGAGCTTCTCGCCTGGATGGGTCCACTTCAGTTCGAACGGCCCGGAAGTCTGCGCATGCGCGGATGCGCAGACGAGCAGCCAGGCAACAGACTTGACGCCACCGAGAAGTGCCAGGCGACGGCTATGCAACGGTTTCATGATTCGCCCTGTTCAACGCGCAAGATCGGCACGGCGGCTGGCGAAAGCGCGCCTTCTTTCGGCTGAAAAAAGGAACACGGTCGGTTTGCGCTGCCTCGGTGACGACTTCACCGATCCTGGTCCACGTCACCGGCGGTGCTCGCCGTCACCCGCCACGCTTGCGCCGCACCTCGCTCGGCGTCGTGCCGGTCCAGCGCTTGAACGCGTGGCGGAACCCCACCGCGTCGCTGAAGCCGAGCGTCAGCGCGATGTCCTCGGTGCTGAGCGTGGTGGTGCTCAGGTAATCGATCGCGAGCGCCTTGCGCACACTGGTCAGCAGTTCGCTGTACGACGAGCCTTCGGCGTCGAGCTTGCGGCGCAGCGTGCGCGACGTCATGCACAGGGTATCGGCGATCGCGTCGATGTCCGGAAACTGCCCGGGCGTGCGCGTGAGTTCCTGGTAGACGCGCCGCGTGACGCCGGCCTGGCCGCGCAACTCGTCGAGCAGGCGCGCGCAGTGCGACGACACCTGCGCGGCGGTGATCGGGTTCGCGAGCTGCGGTGCGCGCGCGAGCCACGCGGCCGGGTAGCTCAACGCATGGTGCGGCTGGTCGAACGCGATCGGGCATTCGAGCGCATCGGCGAGCTGCGCCGCGTGCGCCGGCTCCGGCTGCGCGAACTGCGCGCGGGCCGGCACGCACCACGCGCCCATCACGTCCTTGATGATCGTCACGTGCAGCGCGAACTGCATGTCGATCAGGAAGCGGTACAGCGGCAGGTCCGGCCCGGGCAGCGCGGCTTCGTGCGGATCCGGGAACAGCCACGACGCGGTGTCGCCCTGTTCGACCCAGCGGATCGCGAGCATCCCGTTGGCCAGCTGGTGATATTTGACGGCGGAATCGAACACATGCGCGAGCGATTCCGAGCACAGCATCGCGTAGCCGTACATCCCGTAGCTCGACGCATGCAGCCGGCGGCCGACCTGCACGCCGAGATCGGTGCCGTCGTAGCGGCCGATCGCGTTGCGCGCGGCGGTCAGGAACTGCAGCGGCGACGTGAGCGTGAACGGGTCGGCGACGGCGTCCGGCGCCAGGCCGGTGCCGTCGAGCACCGCGGCCGGGTCGAGGCCGAGTTCCTGCGCGACGCCGACGAGCACGGCCAGCTTGGCCGGCGAGAAGCGTTTCTCGCGCGACGCGGGGGCAAGCGGCGCGTCCGGCGGCGGGGCGGCGCCGGCGGCCGTCGGGGTCAAGAGCGCACTGCGCGGCATGGCTGGTTCTGCGTCCGATTCGATACCGTTCCGGGTTCGCGATTCTGCGCCGGAACGCGCGGGCGCGCCATAGGGTTCACCCTGATGCGTACGGGCTTGCACGGTCCGGCAAGGGCAAACCGTCGCGCGAGCGCACGCCGCGGCTGGTCGCTCGCCGCGCGTCCGCGTGTCCGTTTCGATCATCTTTTCGACCGCCCGGATCATTTTCAAAGCGCTGTTGGCGCGCGATAGTTCCCGGTCAGGCGACGGCCCATGCGCATCCGGTGCGCGGGCCGCCGTGCGAACGGCGCTGCCCGGTGCCGTCCCCCGAGGAGCAGGACAATGACGAAGAGACACTGGATCGGCTCGTACGGCTCGATCCCCGCCGAGATCGACCCCGATCTCTTTCCTTCAGTAACCGCGCTGCTGGACGACGCGATGCGCCGCTTCGCCGAGCGTCCCGCGTTCCGCGCGCTCGGCCGCACGCTGACCTACGCCGACGTCGACCGCCTGTCGGCCGCGCTCGCCGCGTACCTGCAGCAGGTCGTCGGCGTGCGCAAGGGCGACCGCGTGGCCGTGATGCTGCCGAACGTGCTCGCGTTTCCGGTGGCGACCGTCGCGCTCGCGCGGCTCGGCGCGATCCAGGTCAACGTGAACCCGTTCTATACCGCGCACGAACTCGAGCACCAGCTCAACGACGCGGGCGTCGAAGCGGCCGTGGTGTGCGGCGGCTCGATGGGCACGTTCGCCGACGTGGTCGGCAAGACGCGCATCCGGACCGTGCTGGGCGTGGGCCGCGGCGATCTCGGTGTCGTCGATGCGCCGGCCGGCGCGTGCGACGCGTTGCCGCCGGGCTCGATCCCGCTCGCGGATGCACTGGCCGCCGGCGCATCGCTCGCATTCGAGCCGGTCGCGCTCGGCGGCGCCGATCTGCTGCTGCTGCAATACACGGGCGGCACGACCGGGCTGTCGAAGGGCGCCGCGCTGTCGCACCGCAACCTGGTCGCGAACATCGAGCAGTTCGCGGCGATCGTGTCGGGCGCACGGCAGCCGGGCGAGGAGGTCGTCGTCACGGCGATCCCGCTGTATCACATCTTCGCGCTGACGGTGAACTTCCTGTCCTACTTCGCGATCGGCGCGGAGAACTGGCTCGTCGCGAATCCGCGCGACATGGACGGCTTCATCGACGTGCTGAAGGCCGCGCGGCCGACGGTGTTCGTCGGCGTCAACACGCTGTACGCGGGGCTCGCCGGCCATCCGCGGCTGAAGGAGGTCGACTGGTCGCGGCTGAAGCTGTCGGCCGGCGGCGGCGCGGCGGTGATCGACGTGATCTCCGCGCGCTGGAAGGCCGTGACGGGCAACTTCATCCGCGAAGGGTACGGGCTGTCGGAAACGTCGCCGGTGGTCACCTTCAACCCGCAGTCGATCGACGCGTTTACCGGCACGACCGGCCTGCCGTTGCCGTCGACCGACGTGAAGCTGCTCGACGACCAGGATCGCGAGGTCGCGATCGGCGAAGCGGGCGAGATCTGCGTGCTGGGGCCGCAGGTGATGGGCGGCTACTGGCAGAAGCCGGACGCGAATGCGGCGGCGTTCACCGCGGACGGCTACTTCCGCACCGGCGACATCGGCGTGTTCGACGCGGCCGGCTTCCTGAAGATCGTCGACCGCAAGAAGGACATGATCATCGTGTCGGGCTTCAACGTGTACCCGAACGAGGTGGAAGCGGTTGCCACCGCGCTGCCGGGCGTGGCCGAATGCGCGTGCATCGGCGTGCCGGATGCGCGCACCGGCGAGGCCGTGAAGCTGTTCGTGGTGCTCGCGCCGGACGCGGCCGTGACCGAAGCGGAGCTCGTCGCGCATTGCCGCGCGAACCTCGCGGCGTACAAGGTGCCGAAGCTGATCCGCCTGGTCGAGCGGCTGCCGAAGTCGACGGTCGGCAAGATCCTGCGCCGGGAACTCAGCCGCGTCGACTGATGGCGCCGACGCGTCGCGCGCCCGGCGGCGCGCGGGCCGGCGCGCCGAAAGCCGAGAAAGCCGAGAAAGCCGAGAAAGCCCCAAAAGCCCCAAAAGCCCCAAAAGCCCCAAAAGCCCCAAAAGCCCCAAAAGCCCGGCCCGGGCCGCTCAAGTACAATGCGAGCGGTTCGACCGACGGGGACGCGATGACCGGTTCAGACTCACCTTCCGCCCGGCCCGGGCAGGCGCTGCCGTCGCCGAGCGCGACGGTGCCGATTTCGCTCGTCAACGGCTTTCTGGCGAGCGCGGGCGCGCAGCGCGACGTGGTCGAGCGTTACCTGCGCGGGGCCGGCATCCCGCTCGAGCTGCTCGGCGAGCCGCACGCGCGCGTGACGGAAGAGCAGTTCTCGACGCTGTACCGCACGCTCGCGATCGACCTCGACGACGAGATGCCCGGCATCTTCTCGCGCCCGCTGCGCGGCGGCACGCTGAAGTACCTGTGCCTGAGCCTGCTCGATGCGCGCAACCTCGAAACGGCGCTGCACCGTTTCGGCCAGTTCTTCCATATCCTGCTCGACGACTTCTTCGTCGAATCGAAGCGCGATGGCCTCGTCGCGCAGGTGCTGCTGCGGCCGAACCCGGCCGTCGGCCCGATCGGCGCGCTCGGCCAGGAACTGATGCTCAAGCTCGTGCACGGCGTGTGTTCCTGGCTGATCGGGCAGAAGATCCCGCTGCTGCGGATCGAGTTCGCGTGCCCGCGGCCGCGCCATGCGGTCGAGCACCTGTACTTCTTCACCGGCTCCGTGCAGTTCGACTGCGAACGCACGCTGATGCGCTTCAGCGCCGACTACCTCGACGCGCCGATCCGGCAGAGCAAGCGCAACCTGCGCAAGTTCCTCGCGCGCGCGCCCGGCGACTGGATCTTCGAATCGTTCAGCGAACAGCTCGTGTGCCATCGCGTGCGGCAATACCTGTCGGCGGCGCTGCCCGACCTGCCGGTGATCGAGCAGGCGGCCGAGGATCTGCATTGTTCGGTGCGCACGCTGAGCCGCCATCTGGCCTCGGAAGGCACGACGTTCCAGGCGCTCAAGGACGAACTGCGGCGCGACATCGCGATCCAGCGGCTCACCGACACGCTCGACACGATCGCGGCGATCGGCGCCGATATCGGTTTCGACGATCCGAGCGCGTTCCATCGCGCGTTCCGCCACTGGACGGGGAGTACGCCGGGGACTTACCGGCGGCGCGCGTAGCGCGGGTCGTTTAAACCCGGTTTCGATCCCGCTCCCATAACCGGCATCCTTCGCGCGCTCCCATGGACGGCTCCCCGTCGCCAGGCTTCAGCATGCGTGCGGTGTGTCGTTTTGCTTTTCGTATCGGCAATAGCGCATCGCGAAGATTCTCCACATCGCGTCGTTCGAGGTCACGAGCTGGCGGCGTCACATCGCGCGCGACGCATTCGACGGACGGGGCGAGCGAATCGGCCGCGCGCTTCACACGCAAGCACGGCGGCCCGGTCAGCTGCTCGAACTCGCCGATACGCCGGATTGCCTGCCGACCGAAATCGTGTGGATGATTCTCGGCAGCCACGCAAACGCGATCGTGACCAGCGTCACGCCGACGACGAGCATCGGCACCACCATCGGCCACGCGCCCAGTTGATAGCGCGGATCGGTGAAGACCGCTGCCGTCTGTCCCACGCTGAAAGCGAAGAACATCATGACGAAGCCGGACCACGATACCGCGCGGCCCGCCAGATGAGGCAGGCTGCTGACCGCCCCTGCCTGCCCGCAGGGCTGATGGATGCCGTGGCCGAGGCAATACACGCCATGCCCGAGGAGCAGCGGCCAGATGCTTCCGGGAAGCAGCGCACACCCCAATGCCTGAATCACCGCGCCGGTGAGGCTCAACGTTGCGCCTTGTCGCACCGTTCGCAGCATGCTCTGCCGTCGCAGCAACAGGCGGCAGCCATACGTACTCAGCACATAGACGAACGTACCGCTCGCCGGTATCCAGCCATATCGCTGGGGCGACAGGCCGAGATGCCGGATGTAGATCGCGGGCGAGAGCAAGAGAAAGCAGAACATGCCGGTGTACGTCGAGGCGGCCAGCAGCGCCCATACCCTGAACGTGGCATTGCCGAATATCTCGCGCACGTCGCGGATCGAGCCCCGGCTCGAAGCGACTCGGGTGAAGCTTTCCTCGAAGCCGTACCAGCACATGACGAGCAGCCCGAACGCATACAGGCTCATCCCCGCGAGCACCCATCGCCATCCGGCCTGCTGCGTGACATACGCACCGAGAATCGGCGCGAGGAACGCCATCATCCCCATTCCCATGAAACCGCGCGCCATCACGTACGGGCCGTCGGCTGCCGAATACCGGTCGCGCACGGTTGCGCGCGCGCATACCAGGATCGCGGCCATCGCAAAGCCCTGCATCGCGCGAGCGGCGACCAGCATCGCCGCGCTCGACGCGAGCGCAGCCGCGAGCGCTGCCAGCGTATAGAGCGCAAGGCCGCCCAGCAGCACGGGGCGGCGGCCGTACCGGTCGGCAAGACTGCCCATCGGCAATTGCCCGATACCGAATATCAATGCGAAAACCGTCAGGCTGACACTGGCGGACCCCAGCGTGGCGGCGATTTCAGGCAGCGCCGGCAGGTAACTGTCGGTCGCCACCGGCTGTGCCGCCAGCAGGAGCGGCAACATGAGCGCGAAGTTCAGGCGGGCAGGGCGCGTGGTGTCCGGCATGACGGTTTTCGGCACGGTATCAGGCATCGGGTGAAGACAGCGGCAACGCATGTGCGCTCTGCCGGCGAGGGTGCAGCAGCAAGCCGGAAATACCCGGCGGACGAGGCGCCGGACACGACGCCCCGTCGAGCGCCGGCTAGCTGCCCAGCGATCCCGGCACGTGTTCGTGCACGACGCGATGGCGCGCCATTGCAGCGACGCGCAGCCGGTCGTATTCTGCCTTGTCGACCGGTCGAGCGTTCGCTTGCCCCAGGTCGTTCATATGGACACGATGGGTCTCGCGTGCGCTCGCGGCTGCGAGCGACGCAATCACGGTGATGCCGAACGCGATCCCGCCGACGATCAGCCACACGTGGTGTGCGCCGGGCGGCGCGACCGCCGTGAACAGCGCGGGCAGCATCGCCGTGGCCGCGGTGCCGAGGTTCTGCGCGATCGCCATCGCGGAGACGCGCGTGCGGGTCGGGAAGAGTTCCGGGTAAAAGCACGGAAATACCGCGTTGTAGCCCTGGTACACGACCCCCCACATGAGCATCGACATCGCGAATGCGAGCGGCACGTTGCGGATGCTGATCGCATACAGGTAGGCGAACGCGAGCAGGCCGGCCGCCAGCGCGCCGACGATGATCGGCGGCCGGCGTCCGACCTTGTCGGACAGGTTGCCGACGAACGGAATCACGATCATCGCAACGATATTGCCCATCACCGTGATCCAGAGATAGATGTCTTTCTGGAAGCCGATGCCATACGCCGGCTGGACCGCATAGGCTGCGCCGAAGATCGTGGCGACGACCGGAATCACGTTCATCATCGACATGCAGGCCACGCGCACCATGTCGGGAAAGTGATGCCGGAAAGCGTCGGCGACGGGCGAGCCGGCTTGCGCCTGGTTGCGTACCGCTTCATCGAAGGCCGGCGACTCGTCGACCTGGCGGCGAATGATCAAACCCGCAACGATGACGAGCGCGCTCAGCAGGAACGGAATGCGCCAGCCCCAGCTGTCGAATTGCGCGGACGGCATGTAGTAGGCGAGCGGCAGGAACACGGCGGCGGCCAGCACCTGGCCCGCCTGCACGCCCTGCAGCGTGAAGCTGACGAAGTATCCGCGCCGACCGAACGGCGCGTGTTCCAGGATCATCGAGCTCGCGCCGGTGATCTCGCCGGCCACGGCGAAACCTTGCAGCAGGCGAAGCGTCACCAGCAAGGCCGGCGCGATCAGCCCGGCTTGCTGATAGGTCGGCAGCAGGCCGACGCCGACGGTCGAGATGCCCATCAGGAACATGCAGAACAGCAGGACGGTTTTGCGTCCGCGCGTGTCGCCGAGATGGCCGAGCACGAACGCGCCGATCGGGCGCGACACGTAGCCGACACCGTAAGTGGCCAGCGACGCGATGATGGCGGTCGTGGGGCTGCCGTGCGGAAAGAAGATCTGCGGGAAGATCAGCGCCGATGCCGTGGCGTAGATGAAGAAATCGTAGTATTCGAGCACCGAGCCGATCCAGCCGCTGATGGCGGCTTTTCTCGATTGGTGCCTGCCGCGAGGCTCGTCTCGCAAGGTCGTGGTCATCGTCGTCTCCAGATATTGATATGTGTGCCGGGCAACGCGGGTGATGCGGGGAGTCGTCACTGCCCGATGTGGCGACTCCGGTGTGTGACCTGACCGGGCCCCGTCGATCCGACGCACGGCGAACCAGCGCGGTGCGCCACGCCGTGCACCCGGCAACGGTTGCGCATGGGCGCCGCATCGGCGGCCGATGCGGGAATCGGCCTATGCGTCGCCGAGCGCCGAGACCGCGGCCCTCAGCGCCAGCAGATAGCTCTGGACTCCGAAACCGCAAATCTGCCCGCTGACGATTTCAGCCAGCACGGAGTGATGCCGGAACGGCTCGCGCGCATGAATGTTGGACATGTGCAGTTCGACGATCGGGCACGTGAGGATGGCGAGGGCATCGCGAATGCCGTAGCTGTAATGCGTCCATGCCCCGGCGTTGATCAGCACCGCGTCCTGGCGTTCCTCGAAGGCGCGATGAATGCGCTCGCACATCGCGCCTTCGCTGTTCGTCTGGAACGATTCCACCTGTACACCCAGTTCGCTCGCCAGCCCTTGCAGCCGCGCATCGATCTGCGCGAGCGTGATCGTCCCGTACTGTGCCGGGTCGCGCTTGCCGAACATGTTGTGATTGATGCCATGCAGCATCAGGATCTTCTTCATGCGAATCTCCATCGCCTGTTCAATCAAAGGGCACGGCCAGCCGATCGATCACCGAGCTGGTCTCCGGGCGTACGCCGCGCCACCACGCGAACGCTTCGGCTGCCTGTTCGACCAGCATGCCGACGCCGTCCGCAATGCCGTGTACGCCGGCGTTTTTCGCGAGCCGGAGAAACGGCGTCAGACGCTTGCCGTAGGCAAGTTCGTACGCCGTGCCGGCCGGACTGAACACGCTGGGCGGAACCGGCGGCAGGTCGCCGGTCAGGCTCGCCGACGTCGCATTGACGACCAGGTCGAAACGCCCCATCCGTGCGAGGTCCGCGTAGCCGCCGGCAACGAGCGGCCCGCGTCCGGCGACCTGCGCGACCAATGCGCGCGCCTTGTCGACGTCGCGATTCGCGATGACCAGTTCAGCCGGTCCGGCTTCGAGGAACGGCAACAGCGCGCCGCGTGCCGCGCCGCCCGCACCGAGCACCAGGACACGCTTGCCGGCCATCGGCAGCCTGAGGTTCGCCTCGATATCGCGAACCAGGCCGATGCCGTCGAAGTTGTCGGCCAGGATGCGGCCGCCGTCGAACTTGAGCGCGTTGGCCGCGCCCGCGAGCTGCGCCCGCTCGCTGCGTTCGTCCGACATCGCGAACGCGTCGAGCTTGAACGGCGCGGTGACGTTGATGCCCTTGCCGCCGCCGTCGAAAAACGCACGGACCGTGGCAGCGAAAGCGCCTGCCGGCTCGACGGGCCCCTCGATCGCCGTATAGCTGAGGTCCTGCCGCGTTTCCTGCGCGAAGAGGCCGTGGATCAACGGGGATTTCGTGTGCCCGATCGGATTGCCGATCACCGCGTACTGGTCGGTCATCATTGGCTCGCTTTTGAATAGAGGACGCCGTCGGCCTGCATCGCGTCGATTTCGGCCGCATCGAAGCCGAGGGCGCGCGCGACTTCCGCGTTGTGCTGCCCGAGATCGGGCGCGACGTCGCGTATCGTCGTATCGCAATCGGAAAACCGGAACGGCAGGTTGGGCAGGCGCAGCGTCCCGTAGCGCGGATGCTGTTGCTCGACGACCATGCCTCGCGCCTGGATCTGCGGATCGTTCAATACCTCGTCGATGCGCTGCACCTTCGCGCACGGAACGTCGATGCCGTCGAGCAGTTCCAGTACCGACGCGACGGAACGCGCGGCCACCCACGGCTCGACCACCGACAGAATCTCCGCGCGGTGCGCGTTGCGCCCGGTGCTGTCGTGAAACCGCGTGTCGGCGCCGAACTCCGCCGGGCCGCCGTGCGTCGCGATCAGCTCGGCGAAGCGTTTCCACGCATCGTCGACCTGCGCGGCGATCACGAGATCGCCGTCCGCGGCACGGAATACGCCGTAGAGCGTCGAGGTCGGCATGTCGTGCCCGGTCTGCTCGGGCAGCACGCCCTGCAGCGTGTAGCACTGCACCGCGTATTCGTGCATCGATACCAGCGTGTCGTACAGCGCCATGTCGATGTGCTGCCCGCGGCCGCTCTTCACGCGCCCCAGCAGCGCGGCGTTGATGGCCGCGACCGCATGAATGCCGGTATACATGTCGCCGAGCGAGATGCGCAGCAGCGGCGGCCGTTCGCCGGGCGTGCCGACCATCTGCATGATGCCGCTCTTGGCTTCCGCGATCAGCCCGAAGCCTGCGCGATGCGCATCGGGACCGGTGTGCCCGTACGCCGAAATCGAACAGTAGACGAGGCCCGGATTGCGCGCCGACAGTTCGGCATAGCCGAGCCCGAGCTTGTCCAGCGCGCCCGGCCGATAGTTCTCGATGAACACGTCGGCCGAGTCGCACAGCCGCTGCATGAACGCCTTGCCGCGCGCGTCCTTCATGTTGACGCTCACGCCGCGCTTGCCCATGTTGAGCTGCAGGAAGTAGCCGCTTTGCTGGTCGTCGAGCACGGTCGCGTGCTGGCGTCCCGCGTCGCCCGAGCCGGGGCGCTCGACCTTGATGACTTCGGCGCCGAGCGCCGCGAGACAGCGCCCGACGTACGGCCCGGCAAGGAAGTGGCTGTAGTCGACGACGCGAATGCCTTCGAGTGGGCGAGCCTGCATCACAGTGCCTCCGGGCGGCGCGGCACCATCAGGCGATGCTCGCCGCGTTGAACGACCTGACCGTCCTGATTGATCAGCTCCGACGGCAGCACGACGATGCCCCAGTCCGGGCGACTCTTGCTCGGCCGCATCGAGCCGACGCGGAACGTCACGTGCAGCACGTCGCCGACCTTGATCGGCAGCAGGAAATCCCAGCTCCAGCCGAGCGACATGCCCGGCAGAAAGCGATAGTCGCTCTGCGTCTTCAGGCCGTCGGCGATGGACAGGCCGAACAGGCCGTGCGCGACGAGGCAGCCGAAATGGCTCGCGTTCGCGTATTCCTCGTCCACGTGGACGGGCGTATGGTCGCCGGTGAGGTCGGCGTACGCGAGAATGCGCTCCTTGGTCACGGTGTAGCTCGGGCTCGTGCACGTGTCGCCCTCGCGGGCGTCGTCCCAGTATTTTTCGACGATCGTCATGGTCATGCCTCCGCGCGCGGGTTGATCGCCAGCGCCTGCGCAACGCAGGAAGCCGGCCTGGCCTGGATCAGTTCGACGGCGAGCCCGTCGGGCAGGCGAAGCCAGTTGCGCCCTTGCGGCATTTCCGTCACGCCGAAGCGTTGCGCCGCGGTCAGCGCGGCCTCCAGGTCTTCGCACATCACGCCGAGATGCGCGAGCCGGCCTTCCGGGCCATCGTGTTCCGGCGCGTGGATGAACTGCAGGCCGCCGAGCGTCCAGTACTGCCGCGGCGCGTCGAGCGTGCCGTCCACTTCGCGCAGGGTCATGCCGAGCACGTCCTCGAAGAAGCGGATGTGCCAGCGGATGTCCTTGACCCAGATCGCGACGTGTTCGAGATAGGCTTTCGTGGCATTCATGCGGCGGCCTCCTGCCGTTGGCGGTCGGCCATCGCGCGTTCCAGCCCCTTGATGCAGGCGACGAGCGTTGCATTGACCGGGGTCGGCACGCCGTAGCGCTGCCCCCAGCGCACCACCGAACCGTTGATGAAATCGATTTCGGTGATCGAGCCCTTCTCCAGGCTTTGCAGCATCGACGTCTTGAAGGACGCGGGCAGCCCCTCGGCGGCGAGCGTCCAGGCCTGCTCGGGATCGGTCATCGACAGCTTGACGCCGGCCGCCTGCGCCGCCGCGATCGCCTCGGCGACGGCCGCGAGCGACGTCGCTTTCAGCAGCGGTTCGTCGTAAAGCTGCCCGTAGGTGAGGCCGGTCAGGCCGGTCAGCGCACCCGTCGCGACGTTCACCAGCAGCTTGTCCCACATCGTGCCGACGATGTTGTCGCTGATCGTCGTGGCGAGGCCGGCGGCATCGAACGCGGCGGCGATCGCCTGCACCCGCGGCGTGATGCGGCCGTCGAGTTCGCCGATATAGGTGTATTTGCCGATCACGCCGGATTCGATGTGGCCCGCGCCGCGCAGCACGCCACCGACGTAGGTCTTGCCCGCGAGGACGCGCTCGCGGCCGACGACGTCGATCAGGATGTCCTCGTGTCCGAGGCCGTTCTGCAGCGACAGCACGGCGGTATCCGGCCCCACCAGCGATTGGGCGCCGCGGATGGCCGCGTCGGTGTGGAACGACTTGACCAGCACCACCACCAGGTCGGCCACGCCGACATCGGCAGCCTGGGTCGTCGCGTGGACGCGTACGTGGCGGGTACCGGCCGCGTCGTCGACGCGCAGGCCGTCACGGCGCATCGCATCGACGTGTGCCGGCGAGCGGTCGATCAGCCAGGTCTCGTGGCCGCCTTGGGTGAGGGTGGCGCCGATCGCGCAGCCCAGTGCGCCGGCGCCCAGAATTGCTATTTTCAATGGCTTCTCCTTTGTCGACCAGAGTTGGCGCTTTGGCGCCTTACTCTGGTCCCATGCAAAACTGACGTATGGCATCACGATAGGAGTCGCCGCTCATGCCGACAATGCAATGGATACAATGTCGTCATTGCCATGGACAATAACGCCACGATGCCTGCCGACCTGCCCGACCTGAAGCTGCTTCAGCTTTTCGATCTCCTGTACGACGTGCGCAGCGTCACGCGCGTCGCCGAGCAACTGGGCCAGAGCCAGCCGACGGTCAGCATCTGGCTCGGGCACTTGCGGGAACACCTGCACGATCCGCTCTTCATCCGGACACCCGGCGGCATGGCGCCCACGCCGCAAGCCGACGCGCTGATCGGGCCATGCCGGGAAATTCTCGAATCCCTGCGGCGCTTCACCGCATGGGAGATCGCGTTCGATCCGGCGACGGCCCAGCGACGCTTTCGCATCTGCATGACCGACGCGAGCCACATCACGCTGCTTCCGAGGCTGCTGGCCCATGTCCGGGCGCAGGCGCCCGGCGTCCGGCTGGAAGCCGCGCGGATCGACGGCAATACGGAACGCGCGCTCGAATCCGGCGAAGCCGATCTCGCGATCGGCTATGTGCCGTGGCTGGGTGGCGGCATTTATCAGCAGAAGCTGTACGACCAGGACTGGGTATGCCTGGCCAACCGGCATCATCCGCGGATTCGCGGCCGCCTCGGGGCGAAGCAGTATCGTTCCGAAGGACATGTCGCCATCACCGCGGGAACCGGGGCGCAACTCCTCGAACAGGCGCTGCGGCAGGCGCGCATCGAGCGGGACGTCGTGCTGGAGTTGCCGGGTTTCCTGGGCTTGGGTGCGATCGTCCAGACGACCGACCTGATCACGACGCTACCGCGTCATATCGGCCAGACACTGGCCCAGGCGAGCGATCTGGCGGTTCATGCGTGTCCGATCCCGGTCGACGGGTTCGCGGTACGGCAGCATTGGCATGCGCGATATCACCATGAGGCCGGCAACCGCTGGCTGCGCGGCGTCGTGATTCAGCTGTTCGGTGCATCGCACTGACTTGCGGGTTCGGCGGTCGTGATGGCCGGCGGACCGGCTGGCGCTCGATTGGATGCGAAACGTCCGGCAAGGAGTGTTTTTCGACGTTTTACGTCGAGGTTCGGCGCGGTTGAGATTTTTTCAGTCGCATCGAGGCGATATGATTTCTCCAGCCCCAACACCGTCGGCCGATCCATGAAGCGCGCCAGCATCGCTGCGACGCGGCCCAGCAAGCACAAGAGAGTCGTATGCCGGACACGCCAATCGTCATCGTCGAACACGCCCGCAGGCGAGCCGCTCAAGTCCGGGCCGGCGACGTCCCCGCCGCCTTGCAGGGTGGTCCCAAATGGGTGTGCAGGATCGTCCCGGATCATGCACCGAGGTCCTGCGAAGGGCACCGATCCGCCGCAGGCACGGCTGAAACGCTCGGCCGACTGAAGCCCGCGAACGTCGCGTTGACGGACCCTGTCCCGAGCGCCGGCGGCTGGCTGGCGCGCTCGTCGACCGACGGAGCCGGCCGGTGTCGCGCCTATGCGCATCTCGGTGCGAACCGGATCCTCGAGATGGTCGGCATGCCGGGCGTCGGCCCATGGTTCGACGAGCGCGACACCTGGTGGCCCGGCGCGTACGAGTTGCCGCTGCTCGAACAGTTGTCCGCGAAGGAGTCGCCTCTGCGCGACCTGCTGGGTGCGACTGCACCCGCCCATCTGCTGATGAGCCTGACCGAAGTCGACGGCACCGCACTCGTGACCGAATCGGACGATGGCATCGAGCGTCCGTTCCGAATTCCCGCGGGTGTGGATACGATCCATTTCGCGCCTGTATGTATCTGCGGGCCGGCGGCGCAGTGGCGCGAAACGCTCGTCACCGCGTTCGACCGTGTCCGGCATCTGGTCGGGCTCAGATCGGCCCGCCCTTTCTATCTTTGACGCAAGCCCCCGTTCTCCGGCAGACCACGCGATGACCGACGCACTCGACTCCTTCGACCGCAAGATCCTGAATATCGTCCAGCGCGATTGCAGCGCGACCGCGGATGCCATCGCCGAACGGATCGGCCTGTCCACGTCGGCCGTGCAAAAGCGGCTGAAGCGCATGCGCACCGAGAAGATCATTTCGGCGGAAATCGCGGTGGTCGATCGCGCGGTGGTCGGCCGGCCGATGACGTTCATCGCGGCAATCGAGATCGAACGCGAAAACTACGAGACGGTCGCGAGGTTCCGCGAGTGGTCGAAGGCGCACGACGAGATCCAGCAGATCTACTACGTGACCGGCTCCGCCGACCTGATCGCGATCATCACCGCACGCGACGTCGAGGCGTACGACCGGCTGTCCGCGCGGATCATGCAGAGCAATCCGATGATCCGCCGGATCAACACGAATGTCGTGCTGAGCGCGGTCAAGGTCGGGCTGTTCGTGCCGGTCGACAAGGACGCCGACGACGAACCGCCGGCCGCCTGACGACTGGTTTCGCGCGGGACGGGCGATCCGTCCGTCCCGCATGACGAATCGCAACGGGTGACGGCTTGAATCGGGCGAAACGCCTAATTTGAAAATCGATTCGCATAACTAACCTGTGTCGTGTGGTCAATGAACAGGAGATGATCGAGATGGAACTCAAACTGGCACTGGTCGGTTTCGGCGGAGTCAATCAGGGACTGGTCGAACTGCTCAAGAAGAAGCGCGCGATGCTGGGTGCGGCGGGACTCGACGTATCGGTGACGATGGTCGCCGACCTGCGGCTCGGGATCGCGACGAATCCTCGCGGTATCGCGCTGGACGTCCTCGACGAAACCGCCCGGCGGGGCGTCGATGCCGAAGCGCTGCGTCGCGATCCCGGCACGCTGGTGTCGCCGGACGTCGGCCTCGGTGCGGTGCTGAAGGCCATCGCGTCGGAGCACGTGGACGTCGTCATCGAGGCGACCTTCACCGATCCGACCACCGGCGAGCCCGCGCTGTCGCATTGCCGCACCGCGCTCGAATGCGGCAAGCACGTGATCACGACCAACAAGGGGCCGATCGCGCTCGCGCAGCCGGCACTGGCGCGGATCGCCGCGCAATCGGGTGCGTGCGTGATGTACGAGGGCACGGTGATGAGCGGCACGCCGGTGCTGCGGCAGCTCGCGACCTCGCTGCGCGGCTGCGACATCCGCGGCTTCGCAGGCATCCTGAACGGCACGTCGAACTACGTGCTCGGCGAGGTCGAGGCCGGTGCGAGCTTCGATGCGGCGATCCGGGATGCGCAGCAGCGCGGCTATGCGGAGGCGAACCCGGCGGCCGACGTCAACGGTTCGGACGTACAGCTGAAGGTCGTCATTCTGGCGAACGCACTGTGGAATGCCGGCCTCGAGCGCGCCGATGTGACGTGCCGCGGCATCGTGGAATTGACCGAGCACGACGTGCGCGCGGCGGCGGCGGAGCGCATGTCCTGGCGGTTGATCGGATCCGCCACCCGCCATCCGGACGGCACCGTTACCGCGAGCGTCGAACCGCGCAAGCTGCCGGCCGGCCATCCGCTGCTGGCCGCGAGCGGCGTGACGAACGCGATCACGTTCGACACCGACGTGCTCGGTGACGTGACGATCAGCGGGCCGGGGGCCGGGCGCGAGGAAACGGCGTTCGCGATCCTCTCCGACCTGATCGAACTGGCGGACCGGATTGGCGCGGCCTCGCACGAGGTGGCCGCATGAGCGCGCGCGATGCGGTGATGAGCGACTGCACGGGAGCCGGCGTGGCCGATGTGCGATCGCCGTATGACGGCTCGATCGTCGGCCAGGTTCGTCTGTCGCGAGCCGATGCGGCGCCGCTCCTCGTCGAGCGCGCGCTCGACGGCGCGCGCGCGGCCGCAACCATGTCGCGCAGCCAGCGGGCCGACCTCCTGTTTCGCGCAGCCTCGAGCGTGGAGGCACAAGCGGAGACATTCGCACGCACGATCGCGCTCGAGGCCGGCAAGCCGCTGCGGCAGGCCCGCAAGGAAGTCGCGCGCTGCGTGAACACGCTGCGCCTGTCGGGCGAGGAAGCGAAACGACTCAACGGCGAGACGATCCCGTTCGACGGGTATCCCGGCTCGGAGGATCGCAGCGGCTACTACACGCTGGAGCCGCTGGGCGTGATTCTCGCGATCACGCCCTTCAACGACCCGCTGAACCTCGTCGCACACAAGCTCGGGCCGGCGCTCGCGACCGGCAATGCGGTCATCCTGAAGCCCTCGTTGCTCGCGCCGCTGTCCGCACAGGCGCTCGTCGAGGTCCTGTGGGAAGCCGGTGCGCCGCGCGCCGCGCTGCAGATCGTGCACGGCGGCGCGGATCTCGCGTCCGCGCTGGTGCGCGACCGGCGGATCCGGATGGTGACCTTTACCGGTGGCCCGCAGACCGGCGAGGCCATCACGCGCGATGCGGGACTCAAGAAGATCGCGATGGACCTGGGCGGCAATGCGCCGGTGATCGTCATGGCCGACTGCGACCTGAAGGATGCCGCCGAATCGTGCGTGTCGGGCGCGTTCTGGGCGGCGGGACAGAACTGCATCGGCACGCAGCGGATCTTCGTCGCCGAGGCCGCGTACGAGCCGTTCGTGCGGTATTTCGTCGAACTGACGGGCAGGATGGTCGTCGGCGATCCGCTGGACGATGCGACCGACATGGGGCCGATGATCGGCGAGGAGCAGGCGATCCGCATCGAGCAGTGGGTCGACGAAGCCGTGTCGCGCGGTGCGACGGTGCTGACCGGCCATCGGCGACGCGGGGCGCTGTATGAACCGACGGTGCTCGCGGATGTGCCGCACGACGCGCGTGTCTGGACCGACGAGGTATTCGCGCCGGTCGTGACGATCGAGAAATTCACCGACCTGCAGCAGGCGCTCGACGCGGCCAACGCGTCGGAGAGCTGCCTGCATGCAGGCGTGTTCACCAACCGCCTGGAGGTGGCGCTCGGTGCGGCCGAGCGTCTGCAGGCGGGCGGCGTGATGATCAACGATTCGTCCGATTACCGCTTCGACGGCATGCCGTTCGGCGGATTCAAGCATGGGTCGCTGGGCCGCGAAGGCGTTCGGTTCGCGATGACGGACATGACGCAGCCGAAGGTGGTCTGCTTCAGGCGCAACCGGCGGCTGTCGGGCTGATGCGCAAGCGCCGGCGCCTGACTGGCCGGCGCGGCGCGAACCGCAGCGGTGTGAGCAACGTATCGAGGAAGGAGTCGAGGATGCCAGCAGCAATTCCTGCATGCAAACCGGCGGCGGACGCGCTGGTGGTCGAGGATATTCACAAGTCGTTCGGCGGTGTCGAGGTGCTCAAGGGCATCTCGTTGACCGCGAAGAATCACGAGGTCGTGTCGATCCTCGGCAGCAGCGGGTCGGGCAAGAGTACGTTCCTCAGGTGCATCAACCTGCTGGAAATGCCCGACCGCGGCCGGATCTGCGTGAACGGCGAAACGCTCGCGCTGAAACAGGCGGGCCGCGACGGCGCGCTCGTCGCGGCCGACGCGCGGCAGGTGATGCGCGTGCGCCGCAGGCTCGCGATGGTGTTCCAGCAGTTCAATCTGTGGGCGCACATGACCGTGCTGCAGAACGTGATGTTCGTGCCGGTGCGCGTGCTCGGCGTGCCGAAGCGCGACGCCCGCGACAAGGCGATCGCGATGCTCGAACGGGTCGGGCTCGCCGGCAAGTGCGAACACTATCCGAACCAGCTGTCGGGCGGCCAGCAGCAGCGCGTCGCGATTGCGCGTGCGCTCGCGACCGACCCCGACGTGATGCTGTTCGACGAGCCGACGTCGGCGCTCGATCCGGAACTCGTCGGCGAAGTGTTGAAAGTGATGCGCTCGCTGGCCGACGAGGGACGCACGATGCTCGTCGTCACGCACGAGATGGGGTTCGCGCGCGAGGTCGCGAACCGCGTCGTGTTCGTCCACCAGGGACGAATCGAGGAAGACGGCAGTCCTGACGAGGTATTCGCGAGCCAGAAATCGCCGCGGTTCCAGAAGTTTCTGTCCAGCATCATTTGATGCGGATTCAATGCCAACCGGAGAGGAAACCATGAAAAAGCTGCTTCAGTCGCTGTGCGTGGGCGCGGCATTGCTCGGATCGGTCGCGCAGGCCGAGCAGGTCGTGCGGGTCGGCACGCTCGCCGATTACGCGCCGTTCGAATACAAGGATGCCTCCGGCAAGCTGCAGGGCATGGAGATCGACATCGGCAAGAAGATGTGCGACACGATGAAGGTCAAGTGCCAGTGGGTGACGATGGATTTCGACGCGCTGATTCCGGCACTCAAGGCGAAGCAGATCGACGCGGTGCTCGCGCAAATGTCGAAGACGCCGGAGCGCGAGCAGTCGGTGGACTTCACGCGCATCGTCACGACGGCTCCCGTGCAGCTCGTCGCGAAGCAGGGCTCCGGCATCACGGACAACGCCGCCACGCTGCGCGGCAAGACGATCGGCGTTCAGACGGCCTCGACGCACGAATCCTATCTGCGCCGCCGCCTGCCGGCGAGCAAGTCGGGGATCGACGTGAAGGTCTATCAGACGCTCGACGAGGCCTGGCTCGATCTCGAGGCCGGGCGCGTCGATGCGGTATTCGCCGACAACACGGTCGCGTACGACTGGCTGACGAAGGCCGGCAGGAAGGCAGGCTTCGACTTCGTCGGCAAGCCGATCGCCGATACGGAGATCTTCGGCGACGGTACGGCGATCGCGTTGCGCAAGGGCGACGCGCCGTTGAAGGCGCTGTTCGACAAGGGCATCGCGCAGGTGCAGGCGGACGGCACGTTCGCCGCGGCCAACAAGCGCTATTTCCCGTTCAGCATCGCGCCGCAATAACCGCGCAGCGGGACGGCGCGGGCGCCGGACGGCAGCCCGCGCGATTCCGGTCTTACACGGAGCGACATTACGATGGATATCCTGGTGAACTACGGCGCGCAGATCGCGGCTGGCGCGCTCGTCACGCTGGAGCTGGCGGTCGCCGCGCTGTGCGTCGGCATGCTGCTCGGCATCGCCGGTGCGTCGGCAAAACTGTCGAGCCTCGGGTGGCTCAGGCGTGCGACCTATGCGCTGACCAATTTCCTGCGCGGCATTCCCGAGTTCCTGATCCTGTTGATCTGCTACTTCGGGCTGTCGCATTTTCTCAACGCGCAATTCGATGGCGCCGTTGTCATCAGCCCGTTCTCCGCCGGCGTGATCGCGCTCGCCGTGGTGTTCGGCGCGTACTCGTCGGAGATGTTCCGCGGCGCGTTCAGCGCGGTGCCGGCCGGCCAGATCGAGGCCGCGCGCGCGTACGGGATGACACGCCTGCAGACGCTGTGGTACGTGCGCCTGCCGCAGGCGTGGCGCATCTGCCTGCCGAGCCTGAACAACATGTGGCAGAACCTGCTGAAGGACACGTCGCTGGTGTCGATCGTCGGGCTCGAGGACATGTTGCGCAAGGCCAACATCGCCGCGCAGTTCACCAAGCAGCCGTTCGTCTTCTACGTGGCGGTCGGAGTCGTCTATTTCGGCTTTCTCGCCGCGTCAAACCCCGTGTTCGCGTGGCTCGAGCGCAGCGCGGGCCGCGGTTACGCAACACGCACCTGAGGAGGGCCATCTGATGAACGACTTTGTTTCCCTCATCGCGCAGTCCGGCCCGGACGTCGCGCGCGGCATCTGGATCACGCTCGAGCTGCTGGTGCTGTCATGCACCCTGGCGTTCGCGCTCGCGGTGCCGCTGGCGGTCGCGCGCACGTCGGCGTGCCGCTGGCTGTCGACACCGAGCCGGCTGTTCATGTCGGTGTTTCGCGGCACGCCGCTGCTGGTGCAGATTTTCGTGCTGTATTACGGGCTCGCGCAGTTCTCGATCGTGCGTGCATCGCCTCTGTGGCTGCTGGTCGGCGGATCGTTCTCGTGTGCGTTGTGCGCGCTGACGCTCAATCTCGCGGCCTACATGGCCGAAGATATCCGCGGCGGGATCGCAGGCGTTCCCGCCGGCGAGAAGGAGGCCGCGCTCGCGTTCGGGATGAGCCGCTTCATGCTCACCTGGTTCGTGATCGTGCCGCGCGCGATCGGCATCGTCGCGCCGACGCTCGGCAACGAGATCGTGCTGCAGCTGAAATCGACCGCGCTTGCCAGCACGATCACCGTGCTCGACCTGACCGGTGTCGCGCGACGCATCTCCATCGAAACCTATACGACCGACGCGCTGATGCTGGCCGGCATCGTCTACGTCGGTATCACGGCGGTGCTTTCGACCGTGCTCAAGCGCGTCGAAGGTCTGCTGAATCGCCATCTGGGCGGCGTGCGTGCCTGACGGGCGCCGCATGAACGCGACACAACGAACGATCCGAGGACGACATGGGATACAAGCTTGAAACGCTGGCGCTTGCCGCGGACCGCGACGTGACCGACGAGAAGTCGGTCGCGCCGGCGATCCACTATTCGGCGGTGTTCAAGGCAGCCGGCAGCGAGGAATTCGCGGAGATGTCGAGCGTGCCGCAGCATCCGCGCAACTACACGCGCTACGGCAATCCGGTTCACGAGCGCGTGAAGGCGGTCATGGCGGAGCTCGAGGGCACCGAGACCGCGCTCGTCACGGCATCCGGCATGGGCGCGATCGCGACCGCGATCCTCAGTGTCGTGAAGGCCGGCGATCACGTCGTCGGCCAGACGCGTCATTACATGAGCACCACGAAGCTGCTCGACGACATGCTGCGCCGGTTCGGCGTCGAGGTGACGTTCGTCGACCAGACCGACGTGGCCGCGTTCGATCGCGCGATCCGGCCGAACACACGGCTGATCGTGCTCGAGTCGCCGGTCAATCCGCTGCTGCTCGTGACCGACATCGCCGCGGTGACCGAGATCGCCAGAGCCCGCGGCATCCTCACGCTCGCGGACAACACGTTCGCGTCGCCGATCAACCAGCAGCCGCACCGGCTCGGTGTCGACATCGTCGTGCACAGCGCGACCAAGTATCTGGGCGGCCATCACGACCTGACGGGCGGCGTGATCTGCACGAGCCGCGTGCTCGCCGAGCAGATCTGGCATACGCACATCACGCTCGGGTCGGTGCTGTCGCCGATGGACGCGTGGCTGCTGCTGCGCGGGCTGCGCACGCTGCCGATGCGCGTCGAGCGGATCAATGCGAACGCCCAGGCGCTCGCCGAATTCCTCGAAGCGCACGCGAAGATCGAGCGCGTGTTCTATCCGGGCCTGCGCAGCCATCCGCAGCATGGGCTCGCGTGCCGGCAGATGCGCGGTTTCGGCGGCGTGGTCGCGTTCGGCGTGCGGGGAAGCTACGGCGAAGCGCAGCGCTTCGTCGAGGCGCTGCGCCTGCCGCTGAATGCAGGCAATCTCGGCGGCGTCGATTCGCTCGCGATCCATACGGCATCGATGTGGGCGGGCACGATGTCGGCGGAGCAAATGCGCGCTGCCGACATCCCGCTCAATTTCATCCGCTATTCGGTCGGCATCGAGCACATCGACGACCTGAAAGGCGATATCGCGCAAGCATTGGCGCAGATCTGACACGGACCCGCGCGCACGCTCGGTCGACGCCCCACGCGCGTCGCGCCGACCTTTGAATCGATGCGGGCACGAGCTGCGCGGATTGCAACGACGGAGCACGGACTATGCAAGACATCACGGTACTCGACGGCGGCATGGGGCGCGAACTGGCGCGGATGGGGGCGCCGTTCAGGCAGCCGGAATGGTCGGCGCTCGCGCTGATGGAAGCGCCGCATTACGTCAGCCTTGCGCACGACGCGTTCATCGCGGCGGGTGCCGACGTGATCACCGCGAACAGCTATGCGGTCGTGCCGTTCCATATCGGCGAAGCGCGGTTCCGTCGCGACGGTGTCGCGCTCGCGGCCCTTGCCGGACAACTCGCGCGGCAAGCGGCGGACCGCGCAGCGCGGCCCGTGCGCGTCGCCGGATCGCTTCCACCGACCGGCGGTTCCTACCGACCCGACCTGTTCGACGCGGCGCGCGCGGATGCGATCCTGGCGACGCTCGTCGACGGGCTCGATCCCTACGTCGACCTGTGGCTGGCCGAGACGCAGAGCCTGACCGACGAGATCGGTGCGGTCCGGCGTGCGCTAGGTGCGAATCCGAAGCCGCTCTGGGTCTCGTTCACGCTGCGTGACGACGTCGACGCAGGCACCACGCCGGTACTGCGATCGGGACAGACGCACGACGAAGCGATCGACGCCGCCGTGTCCGCGCGCGCGACCGCGCTGCTGTTCAACTGCAGCCAGCCGGAGGTGATGGGTGTGGCGATCGAGACGGTGCAGCGCACGCTCGCGAACACCGGAACGTCGCTCGCGATCGGCGCCTATGCGAACGCGTTTCCGCCTCAGCGCGCCGATGCGCGCGCGAACGAGGAACTCGACGGCCTGCGCGGCGACGTCGATCCGCCCGGCTATGCAAGATGGGCGGAACAGTGGCTTGGCCTGGGTGCGCGGATCGTCGGCGGGTGTTGCGGAATCGGCCCCGGCCACATCGCGGCATTGCGCGACGCGGTCGATGCACGCGGCGCCGCGCACACCGGGTTCGGCCAATGAAGATCGACGGCCTGGACCAGAAGATCATCGACGCATTGTGTGCCGATGCGCGGATACCGCTCGCGGTATTGGCCGACCGGATCGGTCTGTCCAGGCAGGCGGTCCGCAACCGGATCGACCGGCTCGAAGCGCTGAACATCATTGCGGGCTATACGGTGCGGCTCGCATTGCCCGACGATGTCGTGCCGGTGCGCGCCGTGATGCTCGTGTATCGCCGGGACCGGATGCGCGGCGCGGACGTGCTCGCCGCACTCGAGCGGATCGCCGAGGTGCGCGATTGCGCGGTCCTCAGCGGCGAGGTCGATTTGCTGGTGCAGATCGAGGCGGCCACGCACGAGCGCATCAGCGACATCTGGGCAACGATCAGCGCGCTGGACGGCGTGCAAAACATGACGACCAGTTTCGTGCTCGACTCCGTCGTCCACAAGCGCTGACCAAACCGGCGCAACGGGAAAAGGGCAGGCGGGGGAGGCTGCGCGTCGTCCGGTTCGGCGTCCGCGACGGCGTATCGAAGCCACGCGGCGCTGGAGCGGCTTGCTGCCGCTCCGCGCGCGTGGCGTACTCAGGCTTTCAGTGCGCCGAAGATTTCATTGAGCATCGACTTCGCATCGCCGAACAACATGCGGTTGTTGTCCTTGTAGAACAGCGGATTGTCGACGCCCGCATAGCCGGACGCCATGCTGCGCTTCATCACGATCGACGTCTTCGCCTTCCACACTTCCAGCACCGGCATGCCGGCGATCGGGCTCGACGGGTCGTCCTGCGCGGCCGGGTTCACGATGTCGTTCGCGCCGATCACCATCGACACGTCGGCTTCGGGGAAGTCGCCGTTGATCTCGTCCATCTCCAGCACGATGTCGTACGGCACCTTCGCTTCGGCCAGCAGCACGTTCATGTGCCCCGGCATGCGGCCCGCGACCGGGTGGATCGCGAAACGCACGTCGACGCCCTTCTCGCGCAGCAGCTTCGTCAGCTCGAACACCGTGTGCTGGGCTTGCGCCACGGCCATCCCGTAGCCGGGCACGATGATCACGCGCTTCGCTTCGCGCAGGAGTTCGGCCGTCTCCGCCGCGCTCACCGCGACCGCTTCGCCGGCCGGCAGCGCGGCGGCGCCGCCGGCTGCCGCCGGTGCGCCCGCGCCGCTGCCGAAGCCGCCCGCGATCACGCTGATGAAGTTGCGGTTCATCGCGCGGCACATGATGTACGACAGGATCGCGCCCGACGAGCCGACCAGCGCGCCGATCACGATCAGCAGGTCGTTGCCGAGCATGAAGCCGGTGGCGGCTGCCGCCCACCCCGAGTAGCTGTTGAGCATCGACACCACGACCGGCATGTCCGCGCCGCCGATCGCCATCACCATGTGCACGCCGAACAGCAGCGAGATCACGGTCATCACGACGAGCGGCAGCATGCCGTCCTGGATGCTTTCCGCATGCAGGAACGCGCGGCCGTAGTAGATCACGATCAGCAGCGCGGCCAGGTTCAGCCAGTGCCGTGCCGGCAGCAGCAGCGGCTTGCCGCCGATCTTGCCCGACAGCTTGCCGAACGCGATGATCGAGCCCGCGAAGGTGACGGCACCGATCAGGATGCCGACATAAATTTCCACTTCGTGGATCGCCTTCTCGGCGCCGGTGAACTGCAGCGACGTGTCGATGTAGCTCGCGAAGCCGACGAGGCAGGCCGCGAGACCGACCAGGCTGTGCATCAGCGCGACCAGTTCCGGCATCTGCGTCATCTGCACCTTCTTCGCCGCGTACAGGCCGACCGCGCCGCCGACGACGAGTGCGGCGATCACGTACGGAATGCCCGCGGCCGACACGCGCGGCCCGGCCACGGTGGCCAGCACGGCGATCAGCATGCCGATCATGCCGAGCAGGTTGCCGCGGCGCGCGGTTTCGGGGTTCGCGAGGCCGCCGAGGCTCAGGATGAACAGGATCGCGGCGCCGATATAGGAGACGGTAGTCAGGTTGGAAGTCATTATTGTCGTCCCCTTATTTGCGGAACATCGCCAGCATGCGGCGCGTGACCGCGAAGCCGCCGAACATGTTGACGGCCGTGAGCGTGAGCGCGCCGACCGCGAGACCGAGGATCAGCCCGGACGGGCGATCGCCGGCGTTGGCCAGCTCACCGAGGGGCGGTGCGACCTGCACGAGCGCGCCGATCGCGATGATCGACGAGATCGCGTTGGTCACGCTCATCAGCGGCGTGTGCAGCGACGGCGTGACGTTCCAGATCACCATGTAGCCGACGAAGCACGCGAGCACGAACACCGTGAAGTGCGACAGGAAGCTCGCCGGCGCGAACTGGCCGACCAGCAGGAACGCCAGCGCGCCGATCGCGAACACGATCGCGAGCGCCTTGGCCGACATCGGCTCGCCGCTGTGGCCGTGGCCCTTGGACTTCGCCGGCGCGGCGGCTGCCGCGGGTGCGGCAGCCGGTGGCTTGGGCGCGACGGCCGCCTGCTTGATCGGCGGCGGCGGCCACGTGACGTTGCCTTCCTTGATGACGGTGAGGCCGCGGATCGCGTCGTCGTCGAAGTCGACGTTGATCGTGCCGTCCTTGGCCTTGCACAGCTCCTCGATCACGCGCAGCAGGTTGGTCGCATAGAGCGTCGACGACTGCCGCGACAGGCGCGACGCGAGATCGGTATAGCCGACGATGGTCACGCCGTGGCGCACCACGGCTTCGCCGGGCACCGTGAGTTCGCAGTTGCCGCCCTGTTCGGCGGCCATGTCGACGATCACGCTGCCGGGCTTCATCGACTGCACCATCTCGGCGGTGATGAGCTTCGGCGCCGGCTTGCCGGGGATCAGCGCGGTCGTGATGATGATGTCGGCGTCCTTCGCCTGCTGCGCATACATCGCGCGCTGCGCCTGCTGGAAGCCCTCGCTCATCACCTTCGCGTAGCCGCCGCCGCCCGAGCCTTCCTCTTCGTAGTCGACCTTGACGAACTCGCCGCCCAGCGACTTGACCTGATCGGCCACCTCGGCGCGCGTGTCGTTCGCGCGCACGATCGCACCGAGGCTCGCGGCCGTGCCGATCGCGGCCAGACCGGCCACCCCGGCGCCGGCGATGAACACCTTCGCCGGCGGGATCTTGCCGGCCGCCGTGACCTGGCCGTTCAGGAAGCGGCCGAACGCATGCGCGGCCTCGATCACCGCGCGATAGCCGCTGATGCCGGCCATCGACGTGAGCGCGTCCATCTTCTGCGCGCGCGACAGCGTGCGCGGCAGCGAGTCGATCGCCAGCACGGTGGCGCGCTTCGCGGCCAGCTGCTGCATCAGCTCGGGGTTCTGCGCGGGCCACACGAAGCCGATCAGCGTGCCGCCTTCGCGCATCAGCGCGACTTCGTCGGCGCTCGGCGGGCGCACCTTGAGCACGATGTCGCTGCCGGACCAGAGCTCGGCCGCCGTGGCGGCGATGCTCGCGCCGGCCGCGCGGTACGTGTCGTCGTCAAAGTTCGCGCCGGCACCGGCGCCGCTTTGGACGGCCACCGAAAACCCCAGCTTGATCAGTTTCTCGACCACCTCGGGAACGGTCGCAACGCGCCGTTCGCCGGTGGCTGTCTCCAGAGGAACCCCAATCTGTAATGTCATAGTGTGAAAGATGGGTGATGGCCATCGCGAAGCGCTCGGGCCGGTGCGTCAAGGTAACAGAATCATGTGCGTATTTAGTGGCTCGCGCGAGGGTTCGCATTAAAAATGGAACGACCGTTCGCTGGGCGCGAATAGAGTATGCCCGATAACAAAGGCGCCATCGAGGACACAAAATCGTCGAACGCGTCTTCTGCCGTGCTGTTGCGTTTTATCCACGCGCGGGCGATATCGCGTCGACCGAATGGAGGTTGACGATGCGGTCGGACCGCTGCCTCCGCCGCAGCGGCGCTGCCGCGTGAGCCGGCCGCCGCGCTGTGGGCTGCACGGGCCTCCCATGACCGGCGTCCTTCGCCGGTTCCCATGGCCGGCTTCCGGTCGATGATCTCGCCGCCCGTTGCCCGGTCGGCTCGCCTTCCTTCGGATGATTTCGTCGGCGTACACGGAAGCCGGAGATTCGGGCAGGCGTCGAATCGTTTCGCTTACACGCATGCCGGCATGATCGGGCCGATCGCGAAACGCCTGGGTACCGTTCAACAGCGGTTTGAAGCAATCCGGACCGACCAGTAGGTCAATGACCGGGCGCTCACCGCAGGCGGACGCGTCAGCGCATCGCGACGATCGTCGGATCAATTCAGCAGGCACCATATCGCGAGGAACGGCGTATCGCCGGCGCGCATCGCATGCAGCGCGCCGGGCGGGTTGTGGATGCCGCCACCGATACCGGGATCGAACCATTCGCCGTTCTGCTGCCGGAATTCACCGGCGGTCAACAGCACGTACGCTTCCTCCGGCGCGTGACCATGATCCGGATATCTGACGCCGGGCATCATCAGCGAGAAGCCGAGCTGAATGTCGTCGCGGCTCTCCGCGCCGCCGGGCCCGCAGATCATCGCGTTCGCGTGCCCGTCGATGTAGTTGGGGCTGCCGTCCTTGCCCGACGTGCGACGCGACCATCCGACCACGGGTTCGAGCGACCCGATCAGCCGTGCAACCGTGGCGAACGTCGGGCTGACGTGCGCGACCGACTCGAGCGCCGGGGCGAGCCATGCGCAGGCGGGGTAGCGCTCCGCGAGCCGCGTTCCGTTGTCCGACGGCGTCTGCAGCCGCGCGAATACTTTCGGCGCGAATGCGCGCGCGGCGGGGGGAAGCCGGTCCGACTGGAACAGTTCGCCGGCGATCCGGACGAAATCCTCGATGTGCTTCGGGCGTTCACTCATGCTGGTCTGTGCTCCGGTGCTCGCTGGCTTGATGAGACGAAAGTCTATGCAGAAACGTGCCGGCCCGGGCAGCGAAAAAGGGCGGCCGATTTGGCGCCGGCCGCCATGTGCTCGGCGCGGTTGCCGTCGCACGCGCTCAGGCCGGCGTCCTTCGGCGATGTCCATGATCGTCTCCCGGTTTTCGGCTTCGGCGGTCGTTCGAGCCGCCGCCCGGCCCGTCCGGCCGGCACGCCGATTGCGCATCGTTTATGCTGGAAACGGCACCCGAACGGCCCCGCCCCGGACGCCCGTGTCCGCCATCGCCCTGCGCATCGCGTGGCCGGTTTTGTCACCATGTGGGCCGGATATGACAATGGAAAACCGCCGGCGCGGCATTACGATGGGCCACGACGTCGCCTGGCGCTGGCCGGTTTTGCCGCAGCCGCCCGGGCCGCGCGCCTCATTCACCGCCTGATTTGGAACATCGACCATGAGCTATAACGCCCCTGTCAAGGACATGCTGTTCGTGCTGAAGGAACTCGCGGGCATCGACACCGTTGCGCAGTTGCCGGGTTTCGAGGACGCCGGCTACGACACGGCGCAGGCCGTGCTCGACGAATCCGCGAAATTCTGCGACGAGGTGCTGGCGCCGCTGAACGTCGAGGGCGACCGCAACCCGAGCAGCTGGAAGGACGGCGTCGTGACCGCGACGCCGGGTTTCGGCGCCGCATTCCGCCAGTTCGTCGAAGGCGGCTGGCAAGGTCTGCAGCATCCGGCCGAATACGACGGCCAGGGGCTGCCGAAGCTGATCGCGACGCCGTGCATCGAGATGCTGAACGCGGCGAACCTGTCGTTCGCGCTGTGCCCGCTGCTCACCGACGGCGCGATCGAGGCGCTGCTGACGGCCGGCACCGACGAACAGAAGCAGCGCTACGTGCCGAAGCTGATCTCGGGCGAATGGACCGGCACGATGAACCTGACCGAGCCGCAGGCCGGTTCGGACCTGGCGCTGGTGCGCTCGCGCGCCGAGCCGCAGGGCGACGGCACGTACAAGGTGTTCGGCACCAAGATCTTCATCACGTGGGGCGAGCACGACATGGCGGACAACATCGTCCACCTGGTGCTCGCGCGCACGCCGAACGCGCCGGAGGGCGTGAAGGGCATTTCGCTGTTCATCGTGCCGAAGTTCCTGGTCAACGACGACGGCTCGCTCGGCGCGCGCAACGACGTGCACTGCGTGTCGATCGAGCACAAGCTCGGGATCAAGGCGAGCCCGACCGCGGTGCTGCAGTACGGCGACAACGGCGGCGCGATCGGCTATCTGGTCGGCGAGGAGAATCGCGGCCTCGAATACATGTTCATCATGATGAACGCGGCGCGCTTCGGCGTCGGGATGCAGGGGATCGGCGTGGCCGACCGTGCCTACCGGAAGGCCGCGGAATTCGCGAAGGAGCGCGTGCAGAGCCGCCCGGTCGACGGGTCGGCCAAGCAGTCGGTGACGATCATCCATCACCCGGACGTGCGCCGCATGCTCGGCACGATGCGCGCGCTGACCGAGGGCGCGCGGGCGCTCGCGTATGTCGCGGCCGCGCACAGCGACATTGCCCACCGCCATTCGGACGAGGCGACGCGCACGCGTCATCAGGCAATCTACGAATATCTGGTGCCGGTCGTGAAGGGCTGGAGCACGGAGATGGTGAACGACGTGGCGAGCCTCGGCGTTCAGGTGCACGGCGGGATGGGCTTCATCGAGGAAACCGGCGCCGCGCAGTACTACCGCGACGCGCGGATCCTGGCGATCTACGAAGGCACGACCGCGATCCAGGCGAACGACCTGGTCGGCCGCAAGACGATGCGCGACGGCGGCGCGGTGGCGAAGGCGCTGATCGCGGAGATCGGCGACACCGTCGCGGCGCTCGGCAAGGTCGACGGCGCGGCGGCCGCGTCGATGAAGGCGCAGCTGGAGAAGGGCGCGCGCGCGCTGTCGACGGTGGTGGACTACGTGGTCGCGAACGTGAAGCAGGACCCGAACGCGGTGTTCGCGGGCAGCGTGCCGTACCTGAAGCTGGCGGGCGTGGTGCTGTGCGGATGGCAGATGGCGCGTGCGCTCCTGGCGGCGCACGCGAACCGTGCGAGCGACACGGCGTTCTTCGATGCGAAGATCGCGATCGCACAATGCTATGCGGAACACGTCCTCGTGCAGGCAGGCGGGCTCGAAGCGTCGATCGTCGGCGCGAAGGGCAACGAGAGCGTGCTCGCGTTGACGGAAGACCAGTTCTGACCGTAACGGTCGGGGCGCAGGAGGAGACAGGATTTTGACCACACAGGACTTGCTCGCGCAATACGGCCCGCGCGAATCGATGGAATACGACGTCGTGATCGTCGGCGGCGGCCCGGCCGGGCTGTCGGCCGCGAT
>NZ_QTQJ01000031.1:0-80998 GCF_003853795.1 Burkholderia sp. Bp8991
CTGATCGAGACGCTTGCGATGGCGCCGTACCACGGCCGTGCCGACATGCCGGAAATCGCGCGCACGCTGCATCTGGAGGTCGACGACCTGTTCCCGATCGCCGAAGTGCTGCAGTACCTCGGCTTCGCCGACGTGCGCGAAGGCGACGTGTTCCTGACGCCGCCGGGGCGTGTGTTCGCGGAATTCGGCACGCAGGAGCGCAAGCTGATGTTCGCGGATCACCTGCTGAAGCACGTGCCGCTCGCCGCGCGGATCAAGAAGGTGCTGAACGAGCGCCCGGGCCATCGTGCGCCGCGCGTGCGTTTCGAGCAGGAGCTGGAGGATTTCCTGTCGGACGGCGCGGCGGAGGAAACGCTCGACGCGGTGATCGACTGGGGTCGTTACGGCGAGATCTTCTCGTACAACGACCAGACCGAAATCTTCAGTCTCGAGGACGTCGAGTCCTGAGCCGTCGAGCCGGGCCGTCTGGCCCGGCATCCGCACGCACGGCGCCTGCCAGGCGCCGCGCATCGCATCGTTACTGCAGGTTACCCCACCGGTCGACCGCCGGTTCGGCCGACGCCCACTTCCAGTGCGTGCCTTGCTGGCACGCATTCGCGAAATACCAGGCGGCCTTGTCGCCGTCCTTCACCGAGAACGCGAATTCCTTGCACAGCGCAAGCGCCGTCGAGTACGCGCGCGTGACGCGCACCTCGCCCTCGCCGTTTTCGAGCGGCAGCGTGTTCTTCACGTTCCACGGCTTCACTTCGCCGACGGCCAGGCTGCCGGCCGCCTTCGCGATCGCGTCCTGCTGGTTCTGATGGAGCTGTTTCATCGTGCGGTTGACGGCCTCGTCGGTCGCCGCCTGCACGGCGATCCCGACACCGACGCCGACGGCCGGGTTCGCGGTGACGAGGCCCGTCGCCGCGCCGGCGAGCGCGCCGCTCGCCGCGCCGACCGAGCCGCAGCCCGACAGCGCGGCGCTGGCCGCGCACAGCGCGCCGATCGCGGCGATTCGGATCGCGACGCTCATTGCAGCGCGCCCCAGCGTTCGGTCGCCGGTTCCGCCGACGCCCATTTCCACACGGGACCGTCGCGGCAGATCGTGGCGACGTAGAACGCCGATTGCGCGGCCTTGTCGGCCTTCGCGGGCGTGTCGACCGCGAACACGATTTCCTTGCAGTCGAGCGGGCCGATGCTGATCATCCGGCTGACCGTCACGCGGCCCTGTTCGTCATCCTCGATCGGAAACGAATGGTGCGTCGTCCACGGCGCGACGCCGCCGACGTCGAGCGGGCCGGCCGCCTTCGCGATCTGTTCCTGCGTGTAGCGGTGCGCGACGCGCTGCGTGTACTGGACGCCCGCACGCGCACCGGCGACGGCGCCGAGGCCGATGCCCGTCGCGACGGCGGCGTTGTTGGTGACCTTGGAGGCGATCGCGGCGCCCGCGATACCGGCGCCGGCGGTCGCGCCTTCGCTGTACAGCGAGTTGCAGCCGGACAGCAGTGCGGCGGTGGCGAGCGCGGCCAGCACGATGCGCGCCGGCGTGGCCCGGCGCGGCGGTTCGAAACCCATGTTCATCCCTGAGTGCAAGTCCTGTCTGGGTGAGCGGCGACGCATGCGCGCGCCCTTGCCGCGTCATTGTTTCGCAATGGTCATAGGAAAACTGCAAAGCTTTGACAAATGGCCGGCGGCGGGTCGCGCGCGTACGCGCGGCGCTATTGTCGGACAGATGTCGGAGCCGGGGTCAAAACGTTACAAATTGAAGGTAATTGTTACCGTGGCATGCGAGGAAGCGACCTAGACTGTTTTGTTATGGAATGTTTCTACGACGGCTCCGAGCCGCGCGCCATATGAGACACCCAGCCATGCGCCGTTCGAAACGGTTTTCTCCCCGGCCGCCCGATGCGGGTGCCGAGCGCCCGCGTCCGCAGACCGACGCGCCGGCCGGCGCGCCCGACGAGACGCCGTCCGACGGCGATCACAACCAGGGCGGCGCACGCCCGGAAGGGCTCGACTATCAACGCGACCTCGGCCAGGAGCAGGACGCTTGAGGCTGTCGCCGCTGTATTCCGCTGCCGCATTTCATTGCGCGCCTGGTTGCATCGCTCACATCTGAATCGCCGCGCGACTGCCTTCGGGCCGTCGCGTCCGCCTTGGCGCGCGCTGCGCGTCATTCAATCGAATCGAGGAGGGGAAGCCGCATGAGCAGATTGATCGTGGTATCGAACCGTGTCGCCGCCGGCGAGGACACGCGCCCGAGCGCAGGCGGTCTCGCGGTCGGCGTGATGGATGCGCTGAAGGAAACCGGCGGCGTCTGGTTCGGCTGGAACGGCGAGATCGTCGGTACGCCCGACACGCAACCGGCGATCCAGCGGGACGGCAACGTCACCTATGCGACGGTGGGGCTGACCCGGCGCGACTACGATCAGTACTACCGCGGTTTCTCGAACGCGACACTCTGGCCGGTGTTTCACTACCGCAGCGATCTCGCGCGCTTCGACCGGCAGGAGTACGCCGGTTATCTGCGCGTGAACGCGATGCTCGCGAAGCAGCTCGCCGCGCTGCTGCGGCCCGACGACCTGATCTGGGTGCACGACTATCACCTGCTGCCGTTCGCGCATTGCCTGCGCGAGCTCGGCGTGAAGAATCCGATCGGCTTCTTCCTGCACATTCCGTTTCCGTCGCCCGACATGCTGCGCGTCGTGCCGCCGCACGACGAGCTCGTGAAGTTCATGTGCGCGTACGACATCGCGGGTTTCCAGACCGACGCAGACAAGCAGGCGTTCACCGACTACATCGAGCGGCGCGGCATCGGCGCGGCGAGCGACGACGGGATGCTGCATGCGCACGGCCGCGTCGTGAAGGTCGCCGCCTATCCGATCGGCGTGCATCCGGATGCGATCGCCGAGGCGGCCGTCCAGTATGGCTCGCGCAAGCCGGTGAAGATGCTGCGCGACGCGCTCGGGGGCCGCAAGCTCGTGATGAGCGTCGACCGGCTCGACTATTCGAAGGGGCTCGTCGAGCGCTTCCAGGCGTTCGAGCGGATGCTCGCCAACCAACCGGGCTGGCAGGGGCGCGTGTCGCTCGTGCAGATCGCGCCGCCGACGCGCTCCGACGTGCAGACCTACCAGCGCATTCGCGAGACGCTCGAAGGCGAGGCCGGCCGGATCAACGGCCGCTTCTCGCAGCTCGACTGGACGCCGATCCAGTACCTGAACCGCAAGTACGAGCGCAATCTGCTGATGGCGTTCTTCCGGATGTCGCAGGTCGGCTACGTGACGCCGTTGCGCGACGGGATGAATCTCGTTGCGAAGGAATACGTCGCGTCGCAGGACCCGGCCGATCCGGGCGTGCTCGTGCTGTCGGAGTTCGCGGGCGCGGCGGCCGAGCTGAGCGGCGCGCTGCTCGTCAATCCGTACGACCTGTCGCAGATGGCCGATGCGCTCGAGCGCGCGCTGTCGATGCCGCTCGCCGAGCGGCGGGCGCGGCACGAGGCGAACCTCGCGCGGCTGCGCGAGAACAACCTGTCGGTCTGGCGCGACACGTTCGTCGCCGACCTGCGCAGCGTCGCGGCGGCCGCGTCGGTCACGCGGCGCGCGGGCCGGCGGGCCGCGCATGTCTGAGCGGATGTCCGAGCGCGTGGAGGAGGGTTGCGCGGCGGACGATGCGGCCGCCCGCTTCTTCATCGTCACGGGCGGCCCCGGCTCCGGCAAGAGCACGTTGCTCGATGCGCTCGAGCGTACCGGTTTCGCGCGCTCGCACGAGGCCGGGCGCGGCGTGATCCGCGACCAGATGGCGATCGACGGCCCGGCGCTGCCGTGGCGCGACCGGGCCGCATTCGCCGAGCAGATGCTGAACTGGGAGATGCGTTCGCACCATCTCGCGCGAGGCGCGCGCGGGCCCGTGTTCTTCGATCGCGGCGTGCCGGACGTGATCGGTTACCTGCGGCTGACGGGCCTTGCGGTGCCCGCACACGCGGAGGCCGCGGCGCGGCGCTTCCGCTATCACCGGCGTGTGTTCATCGCGCCGCCGTGGCCCGAGATCTACACGCACGACACCGAGCGCCGGCAGGATTTCGCGGAGGCCGTGCGCACCTACGACGCGATGGTCGACTGCTATACGGCGTATGGTTATCGGCTGATCGAGCTGCCGCGCGTGAGCGTGAAGGCGCGCGTGCGCTTCGTGATGGACGCGCTCGACGCTGCCTGAGTCGCGGGCGCGGCGCGCTGCGGCGTCAGGTCGCAGCGTGAAGTCGCCGCATCAGGCCGCAGCGTCGGGGCGCGGCGACGCGATGCGCAGCATGCTGACCACCGCGGCGACCGCCGCGAACACCGTGGCGACATAGAGCGCGATCGTCGGACCGCGGTCGGGCGCCAGCCCGAAAATCAGCGCGACGAGCGCGGCACCGAGCGTCTGGCCCGTCAGGCGCGCCGTGCTCAGCATCCCGCCCGCGCCGCCGCTGCGCTCGCGCGGCGCCGACGACAGCATCGCGCGATTGTTCGGCGACTGGAACAGCCCGAAGCCCGCGCCGCACAGCGCCATCCGCCACACGATGTCCACGGTACCCGGGTGCGCGCCGATCGTCGCGAGCGACAGCAGCCCGGCCGCGAACAGCGCGAGCCCGATGCCGCCGAGGATGCCGGCCGAATAGCGGTCCGACAGCACGCCCGCGAGCGGCGCGGCGAATACGATCACGAGCGGCCACGGCGTCATGTAGAGGCCGGTTTCTACCTGGGAGAAGCCGAGCGAATGTTGGAGCCAGAACGGCAGCGCGACGAACGCGAGCATCTGCGACGTGAACGACGCGACCGACGTGCAGATCGACAGCGCGAACATCGGGATGCGCATCAGGTCGACCGGCAGCAGCGGCGCCGGCTGCGACAGCTGGCGCTTCACGAAGAAGTAGCCGACGCCGAACGCGACGGCCAGCTCGGCCGCGACGTACGCGTGGCTTTCGCCGTGACCGAGCCCGTCGACGGCCATGATCAGCAGGCCGAACACGCAGGCGTTCATCAGCGCGCTCGGGAAGTCGTACGGTGCGTCGTGCAGCGGGTTGGCCGGCAGCGCGCGCAGGCTGCCGAACACCGCGGCGATGCCGATCGGCACGTTGACCGCGAACAGCCAGGGCCACGACGCGAACGACAGGATCGCCGATGCGACCGTCGGGCCGATCGCCGACGACAGCGCGACCACCATCGCGTTGATCGACAGCCCGCGCCCGAGCATCGACGACGGGTAGATCATGCGCACCAGCGCCGCGTTGACGCTCATGATGCCGGCCGCACCGAACCCCTGGATCACGCGCATCACCGCGAGCGTCGGCAGCGAGCCGGCGAGCGCGCAGCCGAGCGACGCCGCGGTGAAGAGCGCAAGACCCGCGATGTAGATGCGGCGATAGCCGACGCGTTCGCCGAGCGACGCGAGCGGCAGCAGCGTGATCGTGACCGCGAGCTGGTACGCGTTGACGATCCAGATCGATGCGGCATCGGACGCGTGCAGGTCGCGCGCGATCGTCGGCAGCGCGACGTTCGCGATGGCGCCGTCGAGCACGGCGAGCGTGATGCCCAGTGCGACGCAGACGATCGCCCAGTAGCGTTGCGGAAGCGGCAGGCCGGTATCGGCGTTCATGGCGGGAGCGAAAGCGTGGTTGTCCGCGTGCCCGGGTGCCGGTTGCGTGCGCAACCATGCTTGCGGGTGGAGGCGGCGGTGGACGGTCCGGCCAGCCTGGCGGCGCCGGCGCGGGGCCGGTCGAGTGTATCACCGGGCCGAATCGCGCGACGCCGACACCGCCGCCGGCCGGCGCGCGCGTTCAGCCTTCGAAATCGAGGCCGCCGAGCCGCACGAGCGGGTCGGCCTGCGTGCGCGACGCGAGGTCGATGTCGCGCGCGCCCTCCCATGCGCTCAGCTTCCTCGGCAGCGCGCTCAGGTAGTGCTCGAAGCGCATGGGCCCGTCGGGCTCCATCAACCGTTCGATCTCGTCGGTGTCCCAGGTCAGTTCGAGGTTCAGCGGATGCACGAAGCCGCTCACGTGCTCGTGCGGCGCGCTGCGGATCTGCACGCGCGTCGGTTGCCCGTGGCCGCCGTACGGGACGACGTCGGTCAGTACGTGGTCGGCGAAGAAGGCGGCGATCGCCTGCGCGATGCGCGGCGCGAATTCGGTATCGAAACGGCGGGCGGTTTCGGGCTGCATGAAGGCGTCTCCAGTGTGCCGAAAATCGTAGCACGGCCGTGCCGCGTTTCGGCGTGCGTGATACCCGTAATGGCGCGTTACCACTTGCTGCATCTATTACGGCCGGGCGCGGCCACAATGCATCGCATCCAGTACCACTTCGCGTGGGAGTCCATCATGAAAAAGATTGCCGCTGTATGTGTCCTCGCCGGTTCGCTCGCCGTGGCGGGCCCGGCGTCCGCGCATGGCCGCGACGGGGGCGCCGTCATCGGCGCGCTGATCGGCGGCGCGGTGCTCGGCGCGATCGTGACGTCGGCGATGAATCCGCCCGTCGCGTATCAGGCGCCCGTGTATCAGGCACCGGCCTATCAGCCGCCGACGTACTACCAGGCACCGGCCTACCAGCAGCCGGCTTATCCGACCTACCAGCAGGCGCAATACCAGGACGACGGCCCGAGCTATTGCTACGACCGTTATCAGCGCGCGTACGTGTGCGGCGCGCCCGTGTCGGGCGGCTATGCGCAGCCGGCGGGGTGGTAAGAAGCGGGCACGCGCATGAGGCGCGGGCAGGTTCGGCGTTGCGTAGCCGGCCGCCCGGTTTCCGGTGGAGCGGACGACAAAAGGCCCTCGCGGTGATGCGAGGGCCTTGCTTTTTGACGGTCGTCTAGCGGCTCGTATCGGCCTTACGTGGGGCGTGCGTGGATACAAACGGTTGCAATTGCGTCAGTGGCGATGGCCGCCGCCGTTGCCTTGGCCGCGCCCGCCGCCGTCGTCATTCCAGTCGGCGCGGCGTCCGTCGCCGCGGCCCCAGCCGCCGTGACGGGCGCGTTCGCTGCGGTCGCGATCCCAGCCGCCGCGGTCACGATTCCAGCCGTCGCGTCCGCGATCCCAGTCGCGGCGTCCGCGGTCCCAGTCGCGCCCGCCGCCACCGCCCCAGATGTTGACCGTCCCGTACACGGGCGACGCCCCGTAGGCCGGCCCGTACGCGTAGCCGGGATCGGAATAGTAGGGCTGTCCGTAGCCGTATCCGGCGTCCGGACCGACGACGCACCCGGCCAGCAGCGTGGCGACGCCGGCGGCAGCAATGAGCTTCAGCATGATGATCTCCGTTGGTTTCCGTATAAGTACCGCGCGCGGGGATCGCCGGCTGTATGCAATTGTGTCGTGAAATTACAGCGCCGTAAGGTCTTGGAGCGAAAGTGTTAGCATCCAGGGCCTATTTGTTTTTCAGGAGCACATCGATGAAATTCGCGATCCGGGCCGTCCTGGCCGCCCTTTGCGTGACGACCGCCGCCGCCTGCGCGGCCGGGCCCGCATCGGCGCCCGCCGTGCCGGCCGAGTCGATCAAGATGTTCCCGCAGCCGACGGCCGGCCAGCAGCGCGCGGTGATCGCGCTGCCCGCGCTCGAGAACGAAGGCGACGCGCGCGTCGAGCTGATGATCGGCAAGACGCTGCAGACCGACTGCAACCAGCAATGGTTCGGCGGGGAACTGACCGCCGAGGACGTGAAGGGCTGGGGCTATACGTACTATCGCCTGACCGACGTGAAGGGGCCGGCGTCGACGCTGATGGCCTGCCCGGGCCAGGCGCCGCAGCAGCGCTTCGTGCAGGTGCGCGGCGACGGCCAGCTGCTGCGCTACAACAGCCGCCTGCCGCTCGTCGTGTACGTGCCGGACGGTTTCGACGTGCGCTACCGCGTGTGGCATGCGTCGAAGGACGTGCAGCACGCCGTGACGCAGTAATGCATCGGCGCGGTCGTGCAGGGGCGCTTGCCGCTGCACGGTCGCGTGTGGTTTCGCTTGCGGGCTTCTTTCCGAGGTCCGCCGTTTTATCCGCCGCTCGCGTGTGCGAGCACAGCATGCGGCCAGCGCGGCTTGCGCGACCGCCTCCAGATCGCGACGGCTCGCACCGTCGCGCGCCTGAATCGACATCCCCTGTTGCACCGTCACGTAGTAGCGCGCGATCGCGTCGAGGTTCGCATGTGCCGAGAGCTCTCCGGTCGCAACGCTTTCGCACAGCCGCGCGTGTAACGCGGTGACGGTCTGCTCGCGCATCGCGATCAGCATTTGCCGGACCGTGTCCGAGCGCTCGGACGGATGCAGTGCCGATAGCACGATCAGGCAGCCTGCGGGTCTCGAGCGGCGCGTGAAGACGCGCGCCGTCTGCATCAGGTAGTCCTTGATGGCGTCGTGTGCCGCATGTCACCGTGATGGCGCGATTATGAATGGAAGAGGATAACGAACGGTTTTGCAGGCGCACGGCGGAATTCATTTACAAAGTAATCAAGCGTACTTACGATGACGCCAATCTGGGCTAGCGGAACTTCGTATGCGTACGGTCGATCAGGCGATGCTTGCCGCGCTGTGCCTTTGGCTTGCTGCATGCGGCGGCGGTGACGGCAGCGCGGCTCCGGCATCGCAAACCGTTGCGGGCACATCGACATCGTCCGTCGCACCTGCCGGCGCTGCATCCGGCGCATCGGCTGCATCGACGAATTCCGGCAGCCCGGCACCGACCGCTGCGCCGGCCGGTTCCGCGTCCGGCACGACGCTTCTGCCGTCCAGTGGCGCCAAACCGATTCTGGTCGCCGATGTGACGGTCTCCCCGGCTGCCGACGGCAGCGACCAGGCCGACGCGTTGCAGAAGGCATTCGACAGCCTGCGTGCCGGCCAGCGCCTCGTCATCGCGCCGGGCCGCTACGTCGTCGGGCATTCGCTTGCCGTGACGGTGCCGCAGGCGGTGATCTCGGGATACGGCGCGACGCTGGCCGCGACGAATCCCGCCGACCAGACGATCGTGATGAGCGGCGCCGGCTCGACGCTCGTCGGCGTGACGCTGGCCGGCACCGGCACCACGCGGCTCACGACGCCCGAGTCGACCAAGGTGGAGGTCACGGGCTCGGACGTTCAGGTGCTCGGGGTGACGATCCAGGGCGGCGCGAGCGCCGGGATCTTCGTGTTCGGCGGCAACCGTATCGCGATCGTGGGCAATACCGTGCGGGCGACGCTGGCCGACGGCATTCATACGACCTACGGATCGACCAACGTGCTGGTGCAGAACAATACGGTGGCCGGCACCGGCGACGATCTGATCGCCGTGGTCAGCTATCTCGGCGACGGCCGCCTGAGCAGCAACGTGCTGATCGACCATAACGCGGTATCGGGCAATTCCTGGGGGCGCGGCATCACCGTTGTCGGCGGGCAGGCGGTGACGATCTCGAACAATACGGTCGACGGCGTCGAGAAGGCGGCGGGGATTCTGGCCGCGCAGGAGGACAGCTGGAAAACCTACGGGGCTTCGAACGTCGTCATCACGGGCAATACCGTGACCAACATCCAGAACGCGAACGTGAACAACGGATTGCAGCCGACGCAGCAGGGCGCGATCGAGCTGGATACGTGGTCGGGAGCCGTGTCGGATGTCACGGTGGCGAACAACCGCGTGTCGGGTTCCGGATATGCGGGGTTCCGGGCGTACGGAAACGTGTGTTCGTTCAGCGTGACGGGCAACACGTTCTCGTCGATCGCCGGGTTGCCGGTCTCGTTGCTGACGAACGGTTGCGCGTCGAGCCAGATCGTCGTCGATGCGAACCGGCTCGCGGACGGCAGTGCGCTGGCGCTGCCGGCGGGCGCGTCGTCGGCGGGGACGTTTGCCGTGACGGGCGCGAATGCGAGTCTGATGCCGCAGGTGAGGACGGGGTTGATGCGGTGACGGGGCGGTGGGGTCACAGGCCTGGCGGCCATTGGCCGGCACAGCCTGGCATACGTGGTTTCGGCGGAACACGCGGCCGGGCGTGAGCGTGGGCACCCGACGTTCGGACGCTGTGCGTGCCGACGGCGCGATTTTCAGGCTGAGGCGGAATTTCGGGAAATTGTTGGTCCCCCGACAGAACTCATGTTGCACAACAACGAGGGGGGAATTCGTCTGTCTTGGCTTCTTTGTGCCCCCAAGGATTCCCCCAAAAAGCCTGTCCTATGAGAGGGGAAGTTGCGTTACAACACGGTGGAACCAATCGTAGGCCGGTTGGGTGAGCATAAAGAAGAAGAACGTCGCTAGTGCCGCTGCGATGACTGCTACCACAGCGATCGTCCAGAGTGCCAAGCGTTGTGCGCACAGTCTTCGTTTCAGAAAGCCAAATACATCCCGGAATTGCTTTGCGATCGATGAATACTTGTTTTCAAGATCGGATCGCTGTTTTTCAATATCCTGATTTAACGTATCCAGGGTATGAAATTGATTTCTAAGTAATAGAGAAAGAAGGAATGCAAATATCCATGCGCCGGCTAAAACTGCGCTATTTGTCCAGAATTGCGCATCGATATTTTTAGCCTCCTTCATTTGTGTGGCGACAATCACCGTTGCGATCGGGAGCCCAAGAAGCTGGTTCTGGATGTCGGCAATGGCTTTGTGAATTTTCCCGATGTATTCCACTTTTGCTGCTTCGAGCTCGTTCTTGATTTTGCTGTAAGAAAAACTGGCTGCGAAGAGGTTGTATCCTTCTACGTAACTATCTCGAATTTCACTAAGTTTCTTAAGGATATTTGAAAATCTCTCTCGATCTGGGACGCTCTTTGTTGAATCCTTAAGGGATTGCCCTAAGATCGCTAGCTTCTGCTCTCGATGGCTGTCTTGAGTGGTGATGCTGTCGGTGATGAGCTTTAACGAAGCAGCATCCAGTTTTTCAATGTCATCTACGGTGTAGCGGATTTGAATGTCAAAGCGTTCCTTGTCAAGGTAGACTAAGGTAGCATTTGGCTCATCCACGTAGGTCGCGGTTTCCCGGAAGATGCTGATTAATTTCAGTAATTCGTCATAGCGACTAACTAGTTCCGGTGGCGCTCCATTGGCGAGGGAATTATAGTGAAGGTCAAGTATGTAGAAGTGATTCGGACGCTTGATTCGGGACGACGGTGCGCGTAAAAAGTCATCGAAGGTGGTAGCAAAGATACCGATTCCCAGTCGGGGCTCAAGCAGTTCGATTGCCACATTATCACCGACCGCGACGTCGTCGATTTCGTCTTCGGGGAGAGTGAGTCCAAGCTCTTCGTCGTCGACAATCGCGCGCAACTCGGCTAGCACAGTCGCGTCAGCGACGTGCAACGCCCCCTCCCGGCTGGCGGGAGAGAATTGGACCTGGTCCAGCAGGTCCGCGAGTTGCTCAAACTTGGTCTGGCTCATCTGCTTTCCAAGCCGCCAATTTCCTCAAGAGTTGGTCAGGAACTTCATTCAGCGTGATGCGCCGATTCTGTTCGTCGATCGTCACTTCCTCAGTGCGCACGGCGGTACGACGGATCTCTACCGCCCAGTTAGACGCTTTGCCACGGAAGCTCATCTGTTTTGCCACTTCCTTCTTGCTCGGAATCAACCCCTCGGGGAGCTTGAAGTCGTCGCGCGCGAGCGTCTTCTTCAATAGATCCGGCTCGTTCGGGTATAGCCGGTTTGCCAGAGCATCGAGATCGACGGGGACATTTCTTTGCGATAGGTCCGCGCAGATGTTGAAAGCTTCATCGAGGAGGGCCGCTTTGGGCTCGGGCTCTAGCGCCTGCTCCTTCGCGAACAAGCGAAGCGCACGAAACAGACTTCGCGTGTCTGCCGCGGCGTCCGTGATTGTATTGCAGCCAAGGAACTGACGGAAATATTCCGAAACGTCCCCTTTCCCTTTGAGGAAGCCGACGTAGCGCTCCATGTCCCCGGTTTGCCATCCTGTGACGTCGATCCGGCCGGCGACACGAAGATCGTCCACATCAAGGTATATGCTCTCCACGATGTTCAGGTTGGCGTCGATCGCAGAGCCGGCTCGATCGTTGAGCTGAACGACAAGTAGAAATTCCCGTGCGTCGTTTGCGAGGTGAGCAATCAGAACGTATCCACCCTTGGCAAACTGAGTGCGGTCCGCTCGGTCCTTCAACGTCGTCATCATGTCGACAGTCATCTGGACGAAATCGATAGCCTTATCAACGTACCAGGTCCGCAGGTAGCGGGACATAGGATAGTTGTTCTCGTCGTCTTCGAACTTGCCGTGGCGCTTGCTCGTACGATGAGAGTAAAGCTCGTGCACGCGGTCTACGAGAGTCTGAACGACAGGGGTAACAACGATTTCTGCTTTACCCGGAATCACATTTCCGGCGCCGTGCGGCGCCTTATCGAACCGATGGATGATCAGGCTCTTTATCTCTTGAGGCACTTTCGAATTCCCCCGATAACGGTCTTATGCTTTTGCTCGCCTCAGCTTGTCCGTTAGACGGACCATGTCACGAGGCCGTCAGATAGCGGATGCTGGATCTAGCGATAATTTACCATCTGCAGCCAGAACGATGGTTTTCTGCGGGGAAACGATGCCCCCGACTCGGATGATAGGTTGGTAGCTCTCGCGCATGTGACGCGGCGGCCGTAGAGCCGAGTGCCTCCGGCCGCCTGTGTAGAAAGTCGGACCGTGTTGGGTTTACCCATACCGAAAGACTGCGTAGGCTAGTTGCTCCGTCGGATCGGGGAACACGATGTCAGACACGATTACATTCGAGCGCGAGACGCTCTACGCGGAGATATGGACTGACCCGGTTAGTACTGTCTCGAAGAGATATGGCATGTCTGACAATGGCTTGCGCAAGGTCTGCCAGAAGTTGAGGGTACCGTTGCCCCCTCTCGGTTACTGGGCGAAGCTGCGCGCCGGTCAAAAGGTCGAGCGGACACCATTGCCACGCCACGATGGACAGACGGTGCTCTACGCTCAGCCCGAAGCCTATACTCGCCGCGTCGCGGAATCGGCAGATGATGTGGCGAGTCGCGAAAGCATTGAATGCGAAGAAGCACGACCAGAGACTCGGATCGCACCGGTGGAACACGGAGAGTGGCGTCATCGCCTTATAAGGGCATTGGCCAAGCGCTTGGCCGAGGTCGACCGGCAAATCGCGATCGAGAATAAACCGAGCCGCAATCCATACGGAGAACCGCGGTTCCATGCGGTCGAATGGAAGGTTACCAAACCCGGTCGCGTATTGGATGTTGGCCCCGGGTATGCGGCAGTAGTCGTCACTTCGGACGCTCGTCAGAGAGCACTGTCGATCGCTGATGCATTCTTCGTTGCGATGGAGGCGCGCGGATTCAAAGTGCGTCTCACGGACACGCACACGGTGATCGCGTGCAAGGACATCATCATGCAGTTTCGATTGTCCGAGATGACGGAGAAAACCGGAAGCGGCATCGGCCACGACAAGTGGAGTCCGCTTGGAAGACTGCGGATCACCATGCGAGAAAGCTCGTATGCCGGCAAAGAAATTCGGGTGCGAGATGAAGCTGATGTTGCGCTTGAGGATCAGCTGAATACGCTCGCCGTGCGATTGCGGATTGCGGTGCTCGGGTTTGACGCGCGCCAAGAATTCCGAAAAGAGCAGGCACGACAACACATCGAATTGATGCACCGTATCGAGAGTGCGGCATGGCACGACCGATTTGCTATCGAAGCGGCTCAGCGGGAAAAGCTGGCCGTTGAATCTCTGTTCGCGGAGGCGGATCAATCGGAAGCATGCGAGCGCCGGCGAAGCTACCTGGAGCGTGTCGAACTCATGGCACGAGACCGCGGCATCGACGTCTCCGATACATCGCAGCTTGGGCAGTGGTTGGCTTGGGCGCGAGCATCTTGCGATGCACTCGATCCGATATTCTCTCGAGTATTGGGCGCGAATAGGGAAATGTAGCTTATGGATGTCCGAAATGATCTTGGGGATGGCGCGCAAGGCAGGGAACTGGCCCGGCGGCACGCAGCGCGTTCCATGCTCGATCAATGGTGGGAGCGCTTGTCGGAGCGTTCATCCACATGGGATCTTGAAACAGTCAAACATCTGGTCGTGCTAAATGCAGCAGGCCTCGCCGGCGTTGCAACCTTGTTGGCGGGTGCTAAGTTGCCGAATCCAAAATGGATCGGTGCCGCTACCTTGCTCGGATATGGGCTCGGCGTTGTTCTCGCGATCGTGAATATGTATCTCGCGTCAGTTAGCTTTAGCAGGATGCTCAACGAGGTCAAGTCGCGGATGGTCGATGTCGGGGATCTGTCCAAGTCGATAGACCATGTGTACGATCGGCTCACTGCTGGAAAGCGAATCAATGTTGCGGGTCAGGTTTGCGGATGGGCAAGCGCAATGCTTGCCATTGCAAGCACGCTCGCGATCGGCTTCAGTCTCGTCAACTGATCGGCGTATAAGGGCAGCGGCTACGTGCGTAGCTGCGTACACTCCTTCAGCGCAGCTGCACGCCGCTCGTCGATGTAGTTTGCGAGATCTTGAACGTGAACACCCTTAGCTGACTTCAGCGATCTTTCAATTCGGACGAGCGGGATGGCAATCTCCCCAGCACTCACCTTACGGACAAACTGCGGAACGGTGAGATGTGAGAAGTAGTCACGGCAGACAAGTTCGACCGGAACGACGGCAGTTGCTCCGTACTGCGCCATCAGTAGGAAGACGGTATTCATGGATGGTATCTCCTATGAGGCGCGTCGTTTTCGATTTGCGTGCCTCGCGTTCAGGGGGGCGGGCACTCGGGTACAGAGAGCAAAAAGCCCGCTTGCTGTCGCAAAGCGGGCTTCGATGTTTGGTTGCGGGGATAGGATTTGAACCTATGACCTTCGGGTTATGAGCCCGACGAGCTGCCAGACTGCTCCACCCCGCGGCGCGAAGTGTAATCGCAATACGGTGCCGCGTCAAAGCGTGTCAGCGCTCCTCATTCATCTTCGTTGTTGTCATCCAGGCGCTCATGGAGGTACGGCATCAATGCCAGAGGCCTAGATTCGATACTCCATGTCGATGCTTGGATTTTCATCACGACCAGAAGAAACTCCTCGGCATCGTCGGTGTGTGGGATCCGATCCTGTGCGGCTGTTTGCTTGTCGGTCACGCTGATCTCGTACTGTTTGCGGTTGTTGACGATCAGCCGAGCAGTGTCCGCAGATCGGCCGCCATCATGTCGCGCAATTCGTCGACAAGTTCTCGCACGACGGTATCGGCATCCGATATGCCAGGTAGCTCGACGATCTGTTTGCACAGCCGATCTAAGCCCTTGTTGATGCCACCTTGGAGACATAGAACCACACGTCGCATTTCGTTGGCCTGGACCAGTTCGCCGCGATCGCGCCGAAGTTTGTCCTCGAGTATCTCGGCTTGGACTGCATCGCGCCGTTGTCGAGCCGAATGCTCACCACGGTGCTCAACGGTGGCCGCGCGAGCCAGTTGGGCAGACGGGCGGGTGATCGCATTGAGCTCCGTCGACCCGCCCCGCGATACCGCGCCGCCACCAAGGTAGGCAACGACGTCAGCCGTATCGAATTGCCAGCCGCCGCCCTTCACGCCGCGGGATGAGACAGGAAAGTGAGGATCGGTCTCCAGTCGCAAATCGAGCTTTGGCCGTGACCATCCGAGCAGTCTGCACAACGCGCTCTTGCTGACGAGCGCGCGCTGCGCGTCAGTGTGATCTGACTCAATCGTCATGCTCGTTCTCGATGTTGGTGGCTGGCGTGTCCGAGCGCAGCAACGCCGCGTCGGTGTCGATGGCGGATCCGATTCGACCGAGCGTCGCGCCGAGCTCGGCCACGAAATCAGCGATGACGCGATAAAGCGCGCGAGCATGCGCCAGATCGCGACAGAGGTCCGAGCCGGCCTCCGAGGACATTGACAGCGCGCGCGTTCGCACCGAATTCGACGGTTGCGGGGTCGAGCCGGCCGCCTCAAGATACGCGATCACGGCCGGCAGATCGAATTGCCACGGTTCGCCCTGTTTTCCGCAGTGCAGCACAGGAAAGAAATCGTCGCGCCGCAGCCGCCGATCGAGCGCCGGCCGTGACCATCCGAGCCGTGCACACAGCGCTTTTTTTCCGACGATCTCGCGCCGATTTTTGGGCCGACTTGTCAGGTCCGGCGTTACACGGTCCGTCAACGTTACAGGATCCATGCGCTCTCCCTTGTTCCTTGGTGCACGGGCGACTGCCGCGATTTTGAAAAATCCTTTCCAGATTCCTTACAGCACGAACGCTCGCGTTTTCGTCCGACTTGTAAGGTGTTTTTACAGGTCAGAAGAACGGGAAAAACGGGCGCGCGCAATGCCCGCGTTATCGGGACCTCCCGGAAGGACCCGCGGCCCTCAAGGGGCGAGGGGAGCGCCGCCGGAGGGCCCGAAACGACCCTCGAAAGGGCCGATTTCGGCCTTGCGCTGTCCGTTTCGCCGACAAAATTCACGATGACCATTTGGGATCGTGCACGCCTTGCTACGTATGGCATTGGGGGGGCTCGTTCGCCACTGGCGCGCCGCCGGACGTAGGGTGTAATCCGAAACCGATCCGTTCGGCGATCTGGCGCTGGCCTTCGGCGACGGCATCCATATTCACCTCGAGGTAGGCGGCCGTCGTCGTGAGGTTCTTATGGCGCAGCGCGCGCTGGATCGATTGCACGGGTGTCCCTGCTTCGCTGAGCAGGGTGGCGAAGGTGCCACGAAGTCGATGCGCCGTGATATGAGGTGCGCCGACCGCGGCGTTGGCCGATAGCATCGCCCGACGAGTGAAACCGGGTGGATAGGGGCGTCCGTCGGGCTTGCAAACAATCAAACCGGCCGGCACACGGTCTGGCAGCAAATACTCGACCAACCAGCCGGGCACGGGGATCGGATCGGCCTCACGGCCTTTGGTGCGGCCGGGCGTATATAGGCGCCGCTCGACGTCGAGCCATTCCCAGCGGGCCGTGATGGTTTCGGCCTCGCGCAAGCCCAGCCCGAGCATGAGCCGGACGGCGGTCCGGATGCCCCGGCTGTCGCCCTCGCGCTCGTCGATTGCCGCAATCCAGGCCTGCGCGAGTGTCGTCGGTAAGATGGTGCGGGGCTTCTTCTGTACCTTCAGCCCTCGCACGTTGAACGGTACCGACGGAAGCACACCGCGACGCACGGCCCAGTTGCAGAGCAAGCGCAGAACCTTCAGCCACTGATTTGCACTTGCCGGGGCGTGCGTCCTGAGGTGCTCGACCCTCGCGCGCTCGACGCGCTCCGTCGTCAGCTCGTCAATCAGGAGGTCGCCGAGATCATACGTGTGCAATCGAACGAATGTCTCGACGACCTTGACGTGAGCCGCGCTTGCCGTGGCCTGGTGAACTTCGATCCATTGCTGGACGAGTTCACGCAACGTCGGGATCGTCTTGCTTCCACGAGCCCAGAGCTGCGCTTGACGATAGGCGCGCTCAGCGATTTCCTGGGCGCGCTGCCTATCGGTCTCCATTGTCGAGCGTTGGCGCCGCTCACCATCGATCTGAAAGCGGTAGTGCCAGACCTTGCCGATGCGAAAGAGACGAACATTCATTGGAGGGCGAAAGGTATCGACAAGTCAACGAGTACCGAACATGACACCGTCGACGAACGTCGGTCGAAGCGCAATAGATTCGCCCGCAGGCGGCTTGACGTCGTAGACAGTAGAGGGCTTATGGCAATGTCGACGGACTGGTATAGGTGTCGCCGTTGTATCGACCACCGGAAGTGAAGGCCGCGTTGTAGAGGGACTGGTCGAGCGCGCTGACCGCAGCGAAGGTGCGACCTGACACCGTCAAATCCTCCAGAAACACGCGATACAGGATCGCGCTGAAATCGACGTTCCTTGCAGCATCTCCGTATTGGGATGCGACCTGGCCGAAGCCGAACGGCACCGCGATCATGCTTGACGTGCCGGAAGGTGGCGTGCCTTGGAAATTGTTGTTCCAGGCCTCGAAGGTATTCCCGAGCGTGTTTTTCGCCGGCGAGATCGAGCTTCCTTTGATCGTCGAGCTTCCAAGATGACCCGTGATGCCCTCGTCAAACAACATGTTGCCGACTCCCGCATTGGCACCGATATAAACGTAAGGCATCGTCATACCGGCAAGCGCGACGCGCGTAATGCGATACCACGCCGAAAGGTAATACACATGGTTCGGATTTGCGATTATGTAGCTCTGGACCGACGCAGGCAGTTGAAGGGATGCTTGCCGGCCTGTACCTTCCGTTGATTGGGAAGTGACCACATGCAAGCCGCCGAGCGCACTGCGCTCGATGAACATATCCTTGTCCGGAGCGGGCGCCCCCGTCCCATCATTCCGATAAAAAGTCGGGCTTACATTGACTGACGAACCACCCAGTAGATTTTGGGCAGAGACCTGTGCAACGTTCGGCATCGCGGTGGTCGTAGCACCCGGAGCGCCGGTATTTGCAACGGGCTGGGTCGGGACGCCTGAGAAAGGAGCGAGTGGGTGCCCCGGCTCCCATAGCATCAGCGTGCCGGCGGAGATCAGTTGATCGTTGTAGGCCAGAGGCAAATTGCTCGCGTTGATCAGCGAGCCCGGTAGGATGATGTCAAGGCAAGACATGGATTAATATCCCTTTGCGTTGATTGCGGCTTGGACCAGCGCGGCCGTATTGGACTTGCCGGTGGCGTTTTCATGAATCCCGTCGACGAGGACGGTGCTCGTCAGCACCGTGTAGGCGGTGCCGTTGACGGTGTACGCTTGACCACCTCCATGAGCGATGTGATTCGCAAGCGGATCGAGGAAGCGGGTGCCGTGCGCGGCGGCCAGTGCGGAATTGAGTTGCTGGATCTGGATCAATCGCGCAGCCGACGTCGGTTCATCAGGCTGCGTCCCACCCATCGTGGTGGGGAGGTCGTTGTAGCCGTTCGTGACGCCGAGTACCAATACGGACTTGGCGCGCGCTGCCACGGCCTGGACCATCGCGGCGACGTCGGCCAGCACCTGCGATTGACTGTAATCCGTTTTCCCGATGTCGTTCTTACCCGTCCGGATGATCACCACCCCCTGCTGGAACGTGATGATCGGCGTAGCGCTTGCAGCACTCGATCCTGCGACGTAGGCGGTCACGATCGTCGCGGGGGCCGGATTGGCCAGATTCACGGGGCTCGACGGGGCGGTAACAGGCTTCAATGTGTAATTGGTGCCGTCTGAAGTGGCCAGATCACACAACGTGCCTCCGACTGTGACACGCGTAACGTCTCCTGACGGGAGCATCAGGATATTGGGCGTGCACGCTACTGAGCCACTGGTCGGAATCTGGTTGCCCGTCACGGCGAGGGTCAGGCGGTTTGGAATGCCGAAACGCACCGCGATAGAGGACGTGCGCTGACCGCCGATCCCCTGGTTATAGATGGTCCGCGTCGGGAAGAGCGCCGGCATGTTGTCGCCGTAGCCCGATCCCGGAGCCGTCATGCTGTCGCCAAATAGGACAAGATCGGTCGTGGCGAGCGGGGCGTATGGGATCCCGACCGACGGGTCGACCCACTTCGTCACGGCGCCGAGTTGGTACAGGATCATGCCGTCCGGCGTTGCAGTAGGCGATGTGGCAGGCGTGGAACCGCTCGTCGTCCACGAAATCGAATTATCGAATTTCAGGCGCGCGCGGAGCTGCTGGACACCGGCCCCATCCTTGAACTGCTCCACGTAATAGTTTGCCGTTTCCGCAACGACAACCCCGCCCGTGTCTGCACTCGCTGCGCGTGACACATATGCCTGGATCGGTTGACTCGCATCTTTCGGGATACCGATAAGCAGGCGCTTGTTGGCGTCATAGACGCGATATAGAAAGCCGACAATATCGTCGATCAGCGACATCGGTAGGCGAGCCTGTGCCACCGGGTTGAGAGCACTGAAATCGAGTGAGCCCGGCATTAGATTCAGCGGGACATGCATTGTCATGCCGACCGTAGCGTCGGCATCGACATCCAAAATCAGCGCATAATTGGCATCGCGAAGTCGAAGCGTCTTCTGAGTGACGATACTACTGACCGGATTGATGTTCGCGAGACGCGAGGCCGTTTCCGCGGCTACAGCAGCTTGTACGGCCGTGACTGCCGCAAGGTTGGGCAGTGTGATGCCCGTTGACGTCGCCACCCCTGAAACGTTCTGCCATACGTCGTACGAGCCATGAGAGTTGGTGGACGGAACGTAGAAATACTTTCCGGCGGCGACGCCTGCGATGCCCGCCGCAGTCGTCGAAAAAATCAAACTCGCTGCCGCCCCGATGCTAGCCTGCTGCGCGGCGGTCGCCGCGCTTGCCGCCGCCGCATCCTCACTCGCCTGCATCTTTGCGATTGCATCCTGCGCGTTGATCTGCGCAACAATGGCTGGAAGCGTTGGTACCTCGCGTCCGTCAGTGGTGGTATAGGTGCCGTCGGGAGGACCGTTGACGAACGTATTAATCCGGGCCGCATTTTGCTGAAATAGCCTATTGACGGCTGGCAGTTGATCGGGAGGCGTGCTCATACTTGTGTTCGTTGGCTCGAGGTTAAATTAGGCGTCCGTGTACTGGACAAAATAGAGTGCGAATTGCGGCGGCCGAATATCAATCGAGGACCTCGGCCGGTGTTTTTCGACTTCGCCAACCGCCGGCTGGGGCCAGGAAACGTCAGTCCGGATTGGGGCGGTGCCAGTCGGACGAGAGTGTTTCGCCGTCGCCGGCATTCACCTGAATCGCTGGCCCCATGTTGATTTCGGTTGCTTGCGGTGCTCCCGCGCCGCCGGGCTCGCGAACCACCCACGAATGTCCTGTCGAACGGGCTTTGCTACGCGCCTCACGTTGGGCCTCTTCTTCATCCCAAAGGCGCTGCCGTTCCGCATTCTCAGCGGCGCGTTCTTCGAACCTTCGTTGCTCCCATTCCGTACGCTTCGGGCGCTCCTGAGGCGGGGAAGGCGGCACAAAGGCCTTGTGGCTCTGCAGCGCTTTTGTGGTCGCGGCGATCTCACGAAGCGTCAGATCAGCCTGCTCGGGCAGGCGAGCCGTGTTGGGAATCGGTTTGAGTAGGTTGGTGCGGTGATTCCGAGGGGATACCAGTTGCAGGTCACCTAACCATGACCGATCGAGACCGCCGGGAAAGCAATCGTCGATCGCCTTCGCGGCACTGAGGATGGGGAAGAGTGCCTCATTGAGTGCTTGCACGAGATCATCTTCGAGCGCCGTCAGAAGTCCGGCGCGCACCGCAGCAACAGCCGCCGTGAACTTCGCCTTAGCGGCATTGACCGCCTCGTCGGCAGTCCGCGCCATTTCCACCAGCATTTCGCGCGCCGCCGTCTGGCGCTCGATCTCGCGCTTCTTTTCGGTGACGTCGAGTGCTGCCTTGTCAGCGGCCTTGACGGCCTTCGACACATCGGCTTTCGAGGCGTTTTGGGCCGCAGAGAGAGCCTCGCATTGGATCGCTTCAGCCTGGAGGCGCGCCGCCGTGCGATCGAGTTCCGGTAGAGCTGCGTTGGCCTGGTCGAGATTGCGACAGCAGGCAGTGAATGCGAGGTCTGCATCGGCGCGACGTTGGATTGCAGAACGGACCTCAGCAATCGCAGCTTCGACCTGATCATTCGCGCGGAGGGCACTGTGGAGATTCATCGCTGGGTCTCCCGCGTTACCGGGCTCGAGCGCGCTTGAAAGCCGCGTCCCAGCCCGGATGGAGCTTCACACCGCCGATCGGCGTCTTCCCTCGCGCGCCGGAGCGCTTCGCCCGCTCGCCGCCTTCGGCACCCGCTTGGCTATGGGCCGCATCCGCGACAGCGGCCCAATGTTCGTGCGACTGACGGGAGTCGCTGTTTGCTCGCTTTCTCACCCTGTTCTCCTCCCGCTGATTCGGGCGAAATGCCCGCGGTCGCCAGCGGATGGAGAAAGGTTGAAGCTACACACATGTGTGCTGCAACTTCACACATGTGTGAACGCTATTCGGTATCGGAGGGCACGCCATTGGACCTGCCGAACGGATCATTGCTCCACATATTCCAGGCGTCCTGATTCCCGACCGCAGGACCCGGCTTAGGGGAGGGTGTTCGTTTCAGCACTCGGTCGATCACAGTCACTGAGCGACCAAAAGCGACCGCCGTGCGCTTCCGACATTTGTCGCTTCCTGAAGCGACAAGGTTGTCGTGGTACGTCCGAATGGCAGCGTCACGCTCGGGGCCCGGTTCCATCGGTTCAATCACTTCGCTGTTGTCGATTGGCGAGACCGTCAAGCCGCGAGAGTCGAAAAATTCACGGATCTCGGACCGCACAAACCCCATCTTTTCATCCCATCCGCCATGACATTCGCGATCCTCGCGGAGCGCTCGGAGCGCAAACCAGCCGGTGCGTTGACCGACAGCATCAATGCGGTGCGTCACGCCGTCCTGATGGAGCACCCAATCCGGTGGAGATGCCGACTCGTTGAGAAGATTCCAGAGGGTGGTTGCAATCTCGGGCGCCGGTTGCAATTCGACCTTGGCGATCGAGAATACCAACTCGCGGATAGATACGAATTCACTGCGGCGGCTCGAAAGCCGGCGTGTGTTGCTCGCATTCATCGATCGAACCTCCATGCTCGCCGGCTCGCCGCCTGTCGTGCCTGTTCCCCGGCTCGTGCGGCCCGCAATCTCGTTCGGAAGTGGTCGAGATCTGGCAGCAGCGTCGATGGAGGCTGGCGCTCGATCGCACCGATTACCAGGTCATAGTCATCATCGGGCCAGTGCTCAAGCCGCGCGACCTCGTCGACAGCCTCGAAGAGTTCTCGTTGCAGTTCCTTGAGCCGGTCCGCGGTGACGGGCGCACACCACGGTAAGAACAAGCCGCCGTTCGGATCTTTCAGTGCGCCCTTGCAGTTGTCCGGCACTGGCTCGCTCGCCGGAGCGCGGTTGTTGACCTTATCCGCATACGGCCCGACGTGCTTCAGGTTGCGAGGGATCATCACTCATCTCCCGAAAGCTTCAGGACATTGTTCTTTTCAAGGGTTACGTGGGTTACATGGGTTACGCATCGCCCAAGTCCTTGCCCAATAAGGGATGCAGCGTAACCCATGATCTGTAACCCGACTCCCGTGTAACCCCTGTCGGCGCTACGTGGCATTCCGCACAAGCGGCTCACGGGGTTACGGCAAAACGGGGTTACGCTGTCGAGGTTACGCGGAGCGCCTTTATTGGTAAGGCTTTCGAAGTCGCGTAACTCACGTAACCCGTGTAACCCCGTTTTTGAGGGTATTGGTAAGAGATCGCGGTTCACTTCGAGTCCCCCCAAAGGCGAGCGGTGAAGACATACACCTTCGTCGGCCCCTTACCGGGTAGTCGCTCAGCGCGCTGGGTCCGGCCGTTGGCCCCGGGCCGAATCCATTCAGCATCGGCGAGAGCTTTAGCTACGCTCTTCGGCTCATAGCCTGCGCAAATCTCCCGCTTGAACACTTCCGGGAGCACCAGATACTCGGTACCGTGCTCACCGGCGCGGCGGAAGCCGGCTCGGTTGATCGTCGGACGGTCCGACGTATCGCTCAGGTCCGAGAAGCGCGATTCCTCGTGCGCCTCGAAGAATGCCTTCACGTGCGACAGGATCGCGTCCCGCTCCTGGTTGCCCGCGCCGCCGCGCCCATCCAACCAAACGGCGAAACAAGCGGCGGCGGCGCCGAGCGCATCACCTTCATTCCAGCCCGAAATGCCAGCAGCGGTCGCATACTCGCCGGCCAGCCCGATCAGGGCGAATCGCTGGCAGACACGATGTGCTTGGCCGCTGGAGTCGGCGGGCAGGTTTCCATCCACGAACCGGCGGATTTCATCCTTGAGCCACATCCCGATCTCGTCGCGATCGCGGCAGAGTGCCTCGAGGAATGCGAGGGCTGCCGTGCCATAGTCCTTCACGGCTGCCTCGTTGATCGCGGTTGACAGCTCCGCGCCGCCGGCCATACCGTGGAGTTCCTCAAACAGGCCGAACCCTGCACCAGCGTCGGCGGGGATCTCGACCAGGCGTACTTCCTGACCAGCCTTCGTTTTCTTGCCGACCGATTGGAGATGCTGGCTCAAGCCGATTTCGCCGGCGGAGAGGAACAGCAGCTTCCAAGTCTGCCGGGCGCGTGCCGTGCCGGTGCGTCCCGCTCGAGCCTTGCCGCTGCCGTTTGCGAGCATGTAGGCGATTTCACCGGCTTCACGTGCATCGACCTGCGCGAGCTCGTCGAGCACGAGCAGCGTGTCATTGTGGAGCGATGCCAGCCCCTCCAGGCCGTTCGCCGTCGCGCGCCAGCGCTGCATGTATTCTTTGCCGCCGAAAACCGAACAGGCTGCGCGAAGCGCAGTCGTCTTGCCGCACGACGAGTCACCCACGAAATTCAGGCCGCCCGATTCCTGCCCGGCGTACTCGAGCATCATTGATGCGAAGGCAGCCGACACGGCGAGCAGCAAGCGAGAATTGCCGACGCAGAGCCGAGCGACACTGGCTTTCCAGTCGTCGAGCGTGCCAGCCTGAGAATACGTACGCATGACGCTCTCGGCCTGGAATATCACGCGCTCGGACGCCTCGCCTATCGTCCGGTCGGGGAACACGAACGCGCCGCCATGCCAGCCGGTACGCGTAACGCAGCGACCGCGCGCCATCGGCCTTGCGCACGTGACGTATTCGGTTAGCTTGTTGCGCGCCTTGTTACCAGGGGCTATGTCCAGGCCGAGCCGTGCCAGCTCACCGCGCATGTCTGCGCCATCGGACCGAAGCATCTCCATCGGCATTGCCCATACATGCGGATGGCCGTCGGCGTCGTTCCACTCGAGCAGTCGCCCCCAGTTTTCCGATGCCCGGTCGCGCACCAATGCGCGAACGTGAAGAGGAGAGCAGATCCAGTGCGGCGTGCCGTCGTCCTCTTTGTAGAATACGCCGCGGTCGGTAACGAGAAAGCCGGACGGGACATAATCATCCTCCGACTCCTCGGCCGCATTCGTTACTGATATATTCGCTGCGGCTTCGTCATCGCATTCCGCCGTCTGTCGCAGATCGACAACTGCGTCGACACAGCGCTTCACGGCATCCAGTCCGGCGTACATTGCCAGGTCATTGAAGTCGGTCGCGCCATCCGGCCGAACGTCTCCAAAATCAGGGAAGACCAGCACTGCGCCTGTCGCGTGAGCGGTTTCCGTGGCCTTCGCCAGGCCGGGATTGCCGGGCGTCTCGTAATCGTCGTCGCCGCACACCACGAGGCGAGCCGCCCGATACTTCGCGCGCAGCGCCGCACTGACGCTCAACAAATTTCCGGCGTTCATCGCGGCGACGACGGTGTGCTCGGTCGCTTGATGCAGGCTGCACGCCGTTGCCCACCCTTCGCAAATGAGGATCGTGTCGCCGTCGGCAGGGTCTTCGCCGACCAGGCAGAAGCATCCGGCAACGCGGCCGCCAGATTTGAATCGCTTGGTTCCGTCAGACTGGATGTACTGCGCCGAGTGCAATACACCATCGATATCGCTCAGCGGGATCAGCAGTTGGTCGCGGAGCTGCTTTGCCCCACGCGGGCGGATTCTCTTCGCGAGTACGTAACCGTGGTCACCACGAACTCCGTCAGCTTTCTCCCAGTGCTCGGCAACGGCAACGCGCGCCGCCTCGGCATCACGGGCTTCCTCGGCTTCACGAGCAGCTTTGATCGCGCGGATACGTTCGCGGTTGACCGCCCGCTCGGCGTCGGTCATCTCGTTCGGCGCTTTGGAGCACCACGTTTCGGAAACGCCCGTTTTCCAGTCACCGAAGCTCCCGGCCGGGATTCCATCGCCGTGCAGGACGTACCAGGCCGACTTCTTGCCGCGCTTGTCTTCCGGGCCGTCGAAGCGGTGCAATTTTCCGTCGGCAATAACCTCCGTCGGCTGAAGATCATACGCAGCCATCGCCGTGACGAATTCCGTTTCGATGCTTATCACCGTACTCATGCACTCTCCGCTTCTGGTGAGGAGTACTCAGAGCTATGCACACGCCAAGATTCCGGGATTGCTCTCGCGCTAACCGACTCCATAGCGGCATGCTTCTGATTCACGCCGGCGCCGGCGCGTGCAACCGCGGCCGCCTTCAGCAACGCAGACGCAGCGCCGTGCTCATCGGTCCATCTAGCAACGCGCTCGAGCTCCCCCACCAGCAGATCAGAAGCCACGCGGGCCAAGCCAAGCAGTGCGGACATGCTGGAGTCGCTCACAGGCGGCTCTATTGCTTCCCCGTCGTCGCGATTAGCATAGTTATCCGCTCGGACGGCGTTCGTGGTCTGGAAATGGAGCACCTCTGCGATTCCGCGGGCCACCTCAATAGCTTGATCAAGTGCGCCCATCAGCGGCTCCGCGTTCAGGCCGCCGCGGCCACCCACTTGGCGCGTCGCCCGGGCAAACTGCGAGGTAATGCCGTCATCCTCGAGAAAGTTCTTATCCACGATGTTCCCCCGCTTGTTCGATTTCAGCGTCGATGCATTCCAAGATTTCGGTCAGCCGATACGAGATGTCGCTCGCGCTATCCGACGCGAGGTATTCGACGAGCGAGCCGAGCCGACTCACGGTCGGGTCGTTATCCTTCGCGAGCCTAGCGATGCTGGTGCCAAGAGCCGCCAGATCCGCGAGACGGTCGTCGGCTGCCGATGCAAGTTCCGCCAACATGGTGCGGAGATCACGAAGGTGCTGAATCGGGGTAGCGCGAGAGGCCTTCCGTGCCGAGATAGCCGCCTTAGTCATGGCGCACCTCCGCCGTCGTGTCCCGACAAACGGTTGACGTGAATACCAGCTCTGCGCGGCCGATTTGGTGTGCCAGAAGGCCGCGGGCAAGGGCCGCGAGATCTGCGATCGCGTCATCGTTGTCGGACGCCAGCCGCTCGATAGATTCGAGGATGCTGGCGATTCGATCGAGGGCCTGCAGTGCCGCCGCCGCAGTGTCATGGGCAGACGGGAACGTCCACGTCGACGTCTGGCACTCGTTGCGCGCGATCGCCGCAATATCGACGAGTGCGGCACCGGCAATATCGAGCGCTGACGCGAGACTAGGCGCGAGTGCGGCCGAACGAAGTGCGACGCTGACTTTACCGGTGAGGAAATTCGAGAACTGGGATTGCTCGGGACGAGCGGGGATATGGCGCAACATGGTGCGGCCTCCATCGTGATTGAAGAAGGCCCGCTTCCCGTCGCCAAACGGGGTGGGCGGGCGCTGAACAGGGTTGGCGAACCGGCACGATGGCACCGGCAGACCCGAAGGTCTCCCCGCCCAGGCCCACCCATTGACTGGACGTGCGAAGGCGCACGGACGTAAAAAAACCGCACTGCGGCGGTCGTCCGCCATCATGATCAGGTCGCCAAACCTGGTGGCTGCTGTTTCAGCCACGTCAAAAGTATACGCGCCGAGGTTTACGGGCTGCAAGGCCTTTTTGTGGATCCGCATCAGTTCGCTCCGCGCGGATCGATGGCGCGCGCCGCCCGGCCTAGTGCCTGCATGAGCTGTGGCAGAAGTGTCGGTTTGAGCGTGACGCCGGAGCGGGAGGGGCGATATTGCCCATCGGTCCCGACGAACCAGATTCGGATGCCGATGTATTCGTGACCTTTGAATTGATCAACGGTGATACGCAGCCGTTCACGCGAGTTTTTTTGAATCTCCTCGATAAGCGTGCCGGGATGTTCTGGCTCGCCGACGTGACGCTCTTCCGTTACGCTCGATTCGGCATTGCAGGGTCGCATGCTTTCATCTTTCATCGCACGCAGCCTCCGCACGATAGCCCATCGGATCGGCGAGCCACCGTTTGATTTCGGAGTTCGGCCATACCGTGCAGGATGGCGACTGACACATCCGCTTCGGAAACCGGCCTTCCTTTTCGCGCAAACGTACCCATTCGCGCGAGTAGCGGACGAACGGCCTCAGATCACGCCACCGGCTATAGCCAATGGTCGGGAACGCATCAATGTTGGGTAGGGGCGGAAGCGGTGGAAGGGGAGTGCGTTTTGCCTTTCGAGGTGTCCTGACTGTTACCTTGGATGCCATGTTCGGTACCTTGCGAGTGGTTGTGAGACATGGCGCAAGTTTGCGAACAATGGTGACCCAAGCCGAGTAGGTTTGGTGTTTCGAGTGCGGTTCCAGGTGCCTGCGGAGCGCGGTTAGGAGTCTTCGGAGCGGGTTTTGCTATCCAAATCACCCTTCCGCTCGCTTCGGATCAAGCGGACAAGTTTCTCGTATGAGAGCGGAGCGCCATTGATTCGCGCTTTCTCGGCGGCATGAGACGCAGGCAGCTTTTCGACTCCTAGCGAACGAATAATCGCCATGGATTTGGCGATCATTTCGTCAATGGTTTCGCGCCGGCCAGCTGCTCCCTTCTTCCCGTTGCTCGACTTGCGTTCTATTTCCATGGCAGTTGCCATGGCCATGCCGTGGATATTGGCTACTGAGCTCAATAGTGCTGCTGCGGAAGTCCATTCCTGTTGGATCAACCTAGATTCCACCCAGCCGGCGACGACGGTTCCGAAGGCGATTGAGGTGAGTAGTGCGCGTTTCGTTGGAGTTCCAAATTTCTCTGACATCCAGAGACTCGATTCTTGATAGGCCGCAGCTTCGTCTGTGTTTTTCGGCGCCGATGTGTCTTGATCAACAATTTGCTGCATGGCTCGGTGGGAGAGCATGAATAACGATAGCTCTTTATCAGCCATCGACATATTGAAATGTCGATCGAGCATGGCATCCATGCTGCTCATGTATTCCGCGAGCGTATCGCGTATGCCCTTCGAAAATTCTGTCTCAAAATTTTCCATCGCCATGACGTGTCCTATTGGTTGCGCTATATCGCATTGCTTAGGTGTTTGGTGGCGAGAATGGAAGGATTTTCGCGCCAACCTGCAGCTCGTCGAGATAATCAGCCCAGTGTTGCATCATCGTTCGCCGTTCAGGCAGAAACTCGGCATGCACATACGCTGCAGTGACCTGGTTGCGCTCGGCGTGAGCGAGTTGGCGATCGACGACGTCTCGACGGTAACCGAGTTCGCGCAGAATCGTTGCGGCCAAGCCGCGGAATCCATGCCCGGTCATGCGCGACTTGTAACCCATGCGGTAGAGCGCATAGAGCATCGTGTTGTTCGAGATGTGGCTTCGGCCTTGGACGCTATAAAAAACATGCCGGTGAGTGCCGTTCAGCTCTCGCAATGCAGCCAATGTGTCGAGCGCCTGGCGCGACAACGGGACAATGTGCGGATCACGCATCTTCATTCGCTCCGCTGGAACTCGCCATTCGGCCGCGCGCTCGTCAAACTCGTCCCATTCCGCGTTGATCATTTCCTTCGTTCGAACAAACGTCAGGGCCATGAAGCGAAGCGCGAGCCGAGTGACGAGATCGCCTTGGTAGGCGGCAATGTCCCGCATGAGCTGCGGGATCTCGACGGGTTTGACTCGCGCCATGTGTTGGACTCCGGCACCTTTCTTGAGAACGGTTTCGGCATCGATGTCCGCAGCAGGATTGCGGGGGCATCGCCCGGTCATGATTCCGTACTGGAATACCGCACGTGAACGCTGGAGAATGCGCTTTGCTGTTTCTCGCACGCCGCGAGATTCAACGGTCCTCAGGATCTCGAGCATGTCAGGCGCCTCGATGTCTCGGATCGGACGATGGCCGATTCGCGGGAAAACGTCGACCTCCAGCGAACTGATCACCTTGCCCGCATACACTTCAGTCCAGCCGTCTTTCTGGGTAGTAAACCACTCGCGCGCAACAGCCTCAAACGACGATGCGACTTCGATGGCCCGAGTGCGCTTGACTTCCCGCTTCCGCTCGGTCGGATCGACTCCCGATGCTAGTTGCTTCCGTGCATCGAGGCAGGCCTGCCGAGCCTCGGCCAGTGTTACCTCCGGATAGACGCCGAAGGCGGCGCGCTTCTCTTTGCCGTCGAATCGGTACTTCATCCGCCAGTAGCGTGATCCGTTCGGCATCACCTCTAGGTACAGCCCCTTGCCATCTGCCAGGCGATAGGACTTCTCGGCCGGCTTGGCCTTGCGGATTTGCATCTCGGTCAGCGGGGTAGCGCGCTTCGGCATGGCGTGGGGGCATCGAGTTTGGGGGCATGGAGGCATGTCCCAAAAGATGCCCCCAAGTTAGGTTGCTTGTACTGGGCAACCTTGGGCAATGATGGCAGCAAAAGCCTAGGCGACACAAGGCTGTGCGCGACTTTTTGGGCAAACTTGGGAAGTGTTGGGAACTTAGATGGTCCCCCCGACAGGAATCGAACCTGTATCTAGCGCTTAGGAGGCGCTTGTTCTATCCATTGAACTACGGGGAGAGCCATGTCCGCGATATCGCGTGCGGAAGACGCGACCGGGACGGCGATGTGGACAGCGCGCAGAGTATAGCAAACGCGCGGCGCATCGGCGGACGGAATGCGTGCCGATACGCGCCGCGTGCCCCGGTCGTGTCCGAAAGAGCCGAATCAGAAATCGACGACGACGAAATCTTCCTTGCCCACGTCGCACAGCGGGCAGCGCCAGTCGGCGGGAATGTCGGCGAAACGGGTGCCGGCGGGGATGCCCTCGTCGGGCAGGCCTTCCGCTTCGTTGTAGACCCACCCGCAAATCAGGCAGACCCAGCTCTGGTATTCGGTTACTTCGCTCATGTGGCGCTCGGGATGATGAAAGTCGGTGACGCCGTCCGCGGCGTGGCCGGCGGACGAAAGGCGCAATGGTACCGGAATTTCGCCGAACGCCTCCGCAACGTCGTTTTAAACGTACGCATCGCGAACAACGACCGTCATCGCGCGGGCCGGGCGCGCAGTGTATGCTTCGTGAGCCTTTCAAATCTGAAGGAGAAAAACGATGCTCAACAAGAAGAAATGGATCGCGGGTGTGGTTTGTGTCGCGGCGCTGGCCGCGTCGACGCTCGCGCGTGCCGAGGCGCGCGTGTACTTCGCCGAGCCGAAGGATGGCGCGACGGTCTCGAGCCCCGTGCACGTGAAGTTCGGCCTTGAAGGGATGGAACTCAAGCCGGCCGGCGACATGACGCCGGACACGGGCCACCATCACCTGCTGGTCGACGGCAAGCCGGTGCCGAAGGGCGACGTGATCCCCGCCACCGACCATTCGCTGCACTTCGGCAAGGGCCAGACCGAAACCGACCTGAAGCTGCCGCCCGGCCAGCATACGCTGACGCTGCAGCTCGGCGAAGGCGCGCACCGCTCGTACGGTCCCGAGCTGAGCTCGACGATCACGGTCAACGTGAAGTAATCGCGCGTTCCGCCTGCGGGCGCCCGGCCGGGAAACTGCTGCCGGATGCCCGCCGCCGGCCCCGCATGACGCCAACGCGCGCGATGCCGGCCCCGCCCGCCGAGCGCGCGCCATCATGCCGCCGCAGCAAAAACGCAGCGCTTAAGCAGCACAAAATGATTCGCCCTCCGGCCTAGTCCATCCGGCCATCCCGGCGCAGGCGTCCGCCACCGGTACAATGGGCGCTTCCGATTTCTCTCTTCGCCGTCTCCCCATGTCGCTTTATTCCATTACCGGCGCGCAACTCGCGTTCGGTCACGTCGCGTTGCTCGATCACGCGGACTTCTCGCTGGAGGCCGGCGAGCGCGTCGGCCTGATCGGTCGCAACGGCGCGGGCAAGTCGTCGCTGCTGAAGATCGTCGCCGGGCTCGCGAAGCCCGATGACGGGCTGATTACGCGCCAGCAGGAGCTCGTGACCGTCTATGTGCCGCAGGAGCCCGAATTCGAACCCGGCGCGACCGTATTCGACGCCGTGGCATCGGGGCTCACGCACACGCGCGAAGTGCTCGAAGAATACGATTCGATCGCGCATCGCCTCGCTGAAACACCGGAAGGCGCCGAACACGACGCGCTGCTCGCGCGGATGAACGCGCTGCAGTCGTCGCTCGATGCGCACGACGCATGGAACTGGCGCACGCGCGTGTCGATGACGCTCGCGCAGATCGGCCTGACGGACGGCGACGCACAGGTAGACGCATTGTCGGGCGGGATGCAGAAGCGCGTCGCGCTGGCGCGCGCGCTGGTGCTGCAGCCCGACGTGCTGCTGCTCGACGAACCGACCAACCACCTCGACTTCGACGGCATCCGCTGGCTGGAAGAACTGCTGGTCGCGCAGCGTGCGGGCCTGTTGTTCATCACGCACGATCGCGCGTTCCTCGACCGCGTCGCGACCCGTATCGTCGAGCTCGATCGCGGACGGCTGCTGTCGTATCCGGGCAATTTCTCCGCGTACCAGACGCGCAAGGCGCAGCAGCTCGAAGTCGAGCGCGTGGAAAACGAGAAGTTCGACAAGCTGCTCGCGCAGGAAGAAGTGTGGATCCGCAAGGGCGTCGAGGCGCGCCGCACGCGCAGCGTCGGCCGCATCGCGCGGCTGGTGCAGATGCGCAACGAGCGCGCGGAGCGCCGCAATTCGCAGGGCAACGTGAAGCTCGACGTCGCGCAGGGCGAGAAGTCGGGCAAGATCGTCGCGGAACTGACGGACGTGACGAAGCGCTACGGCGAGCGCACGGTCGTCGACACCTTCTCGACGACGGTGATGCGCGGCGACAAGATCGGCTTCGTCGGCCCGAACGGCGCGGGCAAGACCACGCTGCTCAAGCTGATCCTCGGCGAGCTGAAGCCCGACGCGGGCACGGTGCGCACCGGCACGAACCTGCAGGTCGCGTATTTCGACCAGATGCGCGCGCAGCTCGACCAGGAAAAGAGCCTGGCCGACACCATCAGCCCCGGTAGCGAATGGGTCGAGATCGGCGGCGTGCGCAAGCACGTGATGAGCTATCTCGGCGACTTCCTGTTCGCGCCGGAGCGTGCGCGCTCGCCGGTGAAGTCGCTGTCGGGCGGCGAGCGCAACCGGTTGCTGCTCGCGCGCCTGTTCGCACGTCCGGCCAACGTGCTGGTGCTCGACGAACCGACCAACGATCTCGACATCCCGACGCTCGAACTGCTCGAGGAGCTGCTGGCCGACTACGACGGCACGGTGCTGCTCGTCAGCCACGATCGCGCGTTCCTCGACAACGTCGTGACGTCGGTGATCGCGGCCGAAGGCGACGGCAAGTGGCGCGAATACGTCGGCGGCTTCACCGACTGGCAGATCCAGAGCGAGCGTTCGCAGCAGCTTGCGCAGCAGGAAGCGGCGAAGCGCGCGGTGAAGGAAGCGGCGCCGGTCAAGGAAGACGCGGCGAAAGGCGCGGCCGGCCGCAACGCGCAGCGCACGGTGAAGCTGTCGTTCAACGAGCAGCGCGAACTCGATGCGTTGCCGGAGAAGATCGCGGCGCTCGAGGAAGAACAGAAGACGATCAACGCGCAACTCGAAGATGGCTCGATCTTCGCGAAGGATCCGCAGGAAGGCACGCGCCTGACCGAGCGGTTCGCGGCGATCGACGACGAGCTCCTCGCCGCGCTCGAGCGGTGGGAGACGCTCGAGGCAAAGCGCAAGCCGGTCTGACGCACCACGCGTGGCGGCCCGGCGCGTCGGAGCGCCGGCCGGCAGCGCCGTGCGACGATCTTGCGGCGGCGCGCCACGCGGAACCAGTAAAATACCGCGCGTCCCGGGTCGCTCGGCGCACGCCGCGCGCCCGCTTTCGGAGCAGTCCAAGCACACCGTTGTTTCGATTCGCTTTTTTACGGAACTCAACGTTTTGTCCACGACGTTATCCACACGAGGTGTGGACAACGTCCCGATGAATGACGAAATTCAGCGCCTATGTCAACGAAGAAGCCCAGCGCGGCCTATAGCGAAGCATCGATCAAGGTGCTCAAGGGCCTCGAGCCGGTCAAGCAGCGGCCCGGCATGTACACCCGTACCGAAAATCCGCTGCACATCATCCAGGAAGTCATCGACAACGCGTCCGACGAGGCGCTCGGCGGTTACGGCAAGCAGATCACGGTCACGCTGCACGCCGACCAGTCGGTGTCGGTCGAGGACGACGGCCGCGGCATCCCGTTCGGGATGCATCCCGAAGAGGGCGTGCCGGTCGTCGAGATCGTGTTCACGCGCCTGCACGCAGGCGGCAAGTTCGACAAGGCCGCCGGCGGCGCGTACACGTTCTCGGGCGGCCTGCACGGTGTCGGCGTGTCGGTGACGAACGCGCTCGCGACGCGTCTCGACGTGACGGTCTGGCGCGACGGCAAGATCGCCGAACTCGGCTTCGCCGACGGCGACGTCGTGAAGCCGCTCGCGACGCAAGGCGCGGGCCGCGGCGAGAAGAAATCCGGCACGCGCGTGCAGGTGTGGCCGAATCCGAAGTACTTCGATTCGCCGAACCTGCCGCTCGGCGAGCTGCAGCGTCTGCTGCGCTCGAAGGCCGTGCTGCTGCCGGGCGTCGAGGTCGTGCTCGTCAACGAGAAGACCGGCGAGCGCCAGGCATGGAAATACGAGGACGGCCTGCGCGGCTACCTGCTCGACGAGATGAACGGCAGCGAGCTGCTGATCCCGCTGTTCGAAGGCGAGCGTTTCGCCGATGCGCGTTCGACCGACGACACCTTCGCCGAGGGCGAGGGCGCGTCGTGGGTCGTCGCATGGAGCGAGGAAGGTTCGCTCGTGCGCGAGTCGTACGTGAACCTGATCCCGACGCCGGCCGGCGGCACGCACGAGTCGGGTCTGCGCGACGGCCTCTACCAGGCGGTGAAGAGCTTCGTCGAACTGCACAACCTGCAGCCGAAGGGCGTGAAGCTGCTCGCGGAAGACGTGTTCGCGCGCGTGTCGTTCGTGCTGTCCGCGAAGGTGCTCGATCCGCAGTTCCAGGGACAGATCAAGGAACGCCTGAACAGCCGCGACGCGGTGAAGCTCGTGTCGTCGTTCTCGCGTCCGGCGCTCGAACTGTGGCTGAACCAGCACGTCGAGCACGGCAAGAAGCTCGCCGAACTCGTGATCAAGCAGGCCCAGGCGCGCACGCGCGCGGGCCAGAAGGTCGAGAAGCGCAAGAGCTCGGGCGTCGCGGTGCTGCCGGGCAAGCTGACCGATTGCGAGACGGAAGACATCGCGCGCAACGAACTGTTCCTCGTCGAGGGCGACTCGGCGGGCGGTTCGGCGAAGATGGGCCGCGACAAGGAGTACCAGGCGATCCTGCCGCTGCGCGGCAAGGTGCTGAATACGTGGGAAACCGAGCGCGATCGCCTGTTCGCGAACAACGAGGTGCACGACATCTCGGTCGCGATCGGCGTCGATCCGCACAGCCCGGACGACACCGTCGACCTGTCGAACCTGCGCTACGGCAAGATCTGCATCCTGTCGGACGCGGACGTCGACGGCTCGCACATCCAGGTGCTGTTGCTCACGCTGTTCTTCAAGCATTTCCCGCAGCTGATCGAGCGCGGTCACGTGCACGTCGCGCGGCCGCCGCTGTTCCGCGTCGATGCGCCGGCGCGCGGCAAGAAGCCCGCGCAGAAACTCTATGCGCTCGACGACGGCGAACTCGAGGCGACCCTCGACAAGCTGCGCAAGGACGGCGTGCGCGAAACGCAGTGGAGCATCAGCCGCTTCAAGGGTCTCGGCGAAATGAGCGCGGAGCAGCTGTGGGACACGACGATGAACCCGGACACGCGCCGCCTGATGCCGGTGAAGCTCGGCGAGCTCGACTACGAGGCGACGGTTGCGCGCATGACGATGCTGATGGGCAAGGGCGAGGCAGCCGCGCGACGCGGCTGGCTCGAGGAAAAGGGCAACGACGTCGAAGCGGACATCTAAACCCGCGCGGCCGGGCATGACGCCCGGCCCGGCCTCACGCCACTTACGAATACGGAATTCAGATGGACGACAATACTTCCGATCTCTTCGCCGGGTCCGACGCACCGGAAGCCGATGCGCTGACGCTCGGCAACTACGCGGAGCAGGCGTACCTCAGCTACGCGGTCAGCGTCGTGAAGAGCCGCGCGCTGCCCGACGTGTGCGACGGCCAGAAGCCGGTGCAGCGCCGGATCCTGTTCGCGATGAACGAAATGGGCCTCGGCCCCGACGCGAAGCCGGTGAAGTCGGCGCGCGTGGTCGGCGACGTGCTCGGTAAATACCACCCGCACGGCGATCAGTCGGCATACGACGCGCTCGTGCGTCTCGCGCAGGATTTCTCGCTGCGCTATCCGCTGATCGACGGACAGGGCAACTTCGGCTCGCGCGACGGCGACGGCGCGGCGGCGATGCGCTACACCGAAGCGCGGCTCACGCCGATCTCGAAGCTGCTGCTCGACGAGATCGACCAGGGCACGGTCGACTTCATGCCGAACTACGACGGCTCGTTCGAGGAGCCGAAGACGCTGCCGAGCCGCATGCCGTTCGTGCTGCTGAACGGCGCGTCGGGCATCGCGGTCGGCCTGGCCACCGAAATCCCGTCGCACAACCTGCGTGAGGTCGCGGCGGCGGCGGTTGCGCTGATCCGCAATCCGAAGCTTTCGCACGCGGAGCTGATGAACCTGATTCCCGGCCCGGATTTCCCGGGCGGCGGCCAGATCATCTCGAGCGACACCGAGATCGCGGCGGCCTATGAAACCGGCCGCGGCAGCCTGAAGGTGCGCGCGCGCTGGAAGATCGAGGATCTCGCGCGCGGCCAGTGGCAACTCGTCGTCACCGAGCTGCCGCCGAACACGTCGGGCCAGAAGGTGCTCGAGGAAATCGAGGAACTGACCAACCCGAAGCTCAAGCTCGGCAAGAAGACGCTCACGCCCGAGCAGCTCAACACCAAGAAGGCGATGCTCGACCTGCTCGACGCGGTGCGCGACGAGTCGGGCAAGGAAGCGGCGGTGCGGCTCGTGTTCGAGCCGAAGTCGCGCACGATCGACCAGACGGAATTCGTGAACACGCTGCTCGCGTACACGAGCCTCGAATCGAACGCGACGCTGAACCTCGTGATGATCGGCGCCGACGGCCGGCCGGGCCAGAAGGGGCTGCTGACGATCCTCGACGAGTGGGTGAAGTTCCGCCAGCTGACGATGACGCGCCGCTGCCGCCATCGTCTCGCGAAGGTCGACGACCGCATCCACATCCTCGAAGGGCGGATGATCGTCTTCCTGAACATCGACGAGGTGATCCGCATCATCCGCGAGTCGGACGAGCCGAAGGCCGCGCTGATGAGCGCGTTCGGCCTCTCCGACCGCCAGGCGGAAGACATCCTCGAAATCCGCCTGCGTCAGCTCGCGCGGCTGGAGAAGATCAAGATCGAGAAGGAACTCGAGGCGCTGCGCGACGAGAAGGCCAAGCTCGAGGAACTGCTCGCGAACGAAAGCGCGATGAAGCGGCTGATGATCAAGGAGATCGAGGCCGACGCGAAGCAGTACGGCGACGACCGCCGCACGCTGATCCAGCAGGAAAAGCGCGCGACGTTCGAGGCGAAGGTCGTCGACGAGCCGGTGACGGTCGTCGTGTCGCAGAAGGGCTGGGTGCGTGCGCTGAAGGGCCACGGGCTCGACCCGGCCGGCTTCACGTTCAAGGCCGGCGATCACCTGTACGCGGCGTTCCAGTGCCGCACGCCCGATCGCCTGATCGCATGGGGCAGCAGCGGCCGCGTGTACTCGGTCGACGTGTCGGTGCTGCCGGGCGGGCGCGGCGACGGCGTGCCGGTCACGTCGCTGATCGAGCTCGAATCGGGCTCGCATCTGATGCACTACTACGCGGCGCCGGCCGATCAGCAACTGCTGCTCGCGTCGAGCAACGGCTTCGGCTTCCTCGCGAAGGTCGGCGACATGGTGAGCCGCGTGAAGGCCGGCAAGTCGTTCATGACGATCGATGCAGGCGCGGTGCCGCTCGCGCCGATGCCGGTACTGCCGAACGCGACGCAGGTCGCGTGTCTGTCGAGCGGCGGCCGTCTGCTGGTGTTCGGGATGGACGAGATGAAGACGCTGTCGGGCGGCGGCCGCGGCGTGATCCTGATGGCGCTCGACGACAAGGAAACGCTCGTGCAGGCGCTCGCGATCGACCCGGCTGGTGTCGTGCTGATCGGCACCGGGCGCGGCGGCAAGGCGCAGGACGAAACGCTGTCGTACGCGGGGCTCGCGCCGCACGTCGGCAAGCGCGCACGCAAGGGCCGCGCGCCGGAAACGAAGCTCAAGGTCGTCAACGAGCTGCGTCCGCTGCTCGGCTGACGCCGCATCCGGTCGCCGGCTCGACCGGCATCGAAGGCCGCACCTCCGCTTCGGCGGGCGTGCGGCCTGTTTGTTTTGGGGCGACGCATGCAGGAAAGCGAGCGTGGCGCCGTCACGCGGAACTTGCAAATATTGTGAAATACCGCCGGGGGTCTGAACCGACCGGCGGTCCGCCGGTCGAACGTCGCTCGAGACCGCGCGTGACGCGGCTGTTCGTTGCACTCAACTCATAACAGGATTGCCGCCATGTCCCACGCTGTTGCCGTCGCGCTGTTTCTTCATCTGCTGGCCGTCGCCGTGTGGGTGGGCGGGATGGTCTTCGCGCACTTCTGCCTGCGCCCGGCGCTGTCCGACCTGACGCCACAGCTGCGGCTGCCGCTGATCGAGGGCGTGTTCGGCCGCTTCTTCAACTGGGTGTCGGGCTCGGTGATCGTGATCCTGCTGTCCGGCGGTTTCCTGCTCACGGCCTTCGGCGGCGCGCACGCGACGTGGACGCTGCATGCGATGGCGGGGCTCGGCGTCGTGATGATGCTGATCTTCGGCCATATCCGCTTCGCGCTGTTCCCGCGCATCCGCCGCGCGGTGCAGGCGCAGAACTGGCCGGACGGTGCGCGCGCGGTGAACACGGTGCGCCTGCTGGTCGTCGTCAACCTCGTGCTCGGCGTCGTGACGATCGGCGCGGCCGTGCTGTCGCGCGGCTTCTGATCGCCTCGCCGGCCTCTGATTTCGCGGCGCCGTTCGGCGCTCGCCGCCGGCGCGGTGCCGCGCGCCGCTACGCGGCCAGCATCGCGTCGAGCAGCCACGCGCCGGCCGGACCGAGCGGCCGGTTGCGCGACCACACGGCATCGACCCGCACGCGTCGCGGCCAGCCGCGCGCGCGCAGCTCGCACAGCCGATCGCGCGCGAAGTGCTCGACCATCCAGCGCGGCAGCTCGGCCCAGCCGAACCCCAGCACCGCCATCTCCAGCAGCATCAGGTAGCTCGGCGCGAGCCAGCGCTGCGTGCCGACGACGATCCGGTCGGCAGCGCCGCGATCCTCCGGTTTCACATACGTATTGAGGCGCAGCTCGCGCGCGTCGCGCAGCGCCGCATGCGGCACGTCGGCGTCGCCATAGGCCGCCAGCGCGTGCGTGCGCCCGACGAACAGGCCGATCTCCGACTCTTCCGCCACCGTCGCCGCGCCGATATCGGGCGGATAGACCGCGCGCGCGGCCATCAGCCCGAGCTGTGCGCGACCCTGCTGGATCAGGTCGAGTACGTCCTCGTGCTCGGCAATCTGGCATTCGAGCTCGAGCGCCGGAAAGCGCCGCTCGAGCGCCATCAAGGTTTCCTCGTAACGCTTCGACTGGTACGTGTCGGACACGACGAGCGTCAGCCGCGCTTCCTCGCCCCGCGCGAGCCGCGCGGCGGTGCGGTCGATTGCCGCGCCGGCCTCCAGCGCGCGCTGCACCTGCGGGAGCAGCGCGCGGCCGGCATCGGTCAGCGTCGGCGCGCGCGTCGAGCGGTCGAACAGCTGCACGCCGAGATCGATCTCGAGGTTCGCGATCGCTTCGGACACCGTCGACTGGCGCTTGCCGAGCTTGCGGGCGGCGGCCGTGAACGAGCCGAGCAGCGCGGCTTCGGCGAAGGCGAGCAGGGCTTCGGGGGCGTGGCGCATGCGGCGAACCTCAGGGTTTTATATCGGTAAAACCGATGATATCAAACTGGATTCGCGCGGTTTCGCCGATCAAAATGACCGGCATGGATTGTACGAACGCATCGGAGGGAACCATGAAACAGATCAACAAAACGGTGACGGAACGTCTCGTTCATGCGCTGACGTTCGAGCTGGTGGCGATCGCGCTGTGCGCGCCGATCGGTGCGTGGCTGCTCGACATGCCGGTGTCGCACGTCGGCGTGCTGACGGTGATGGTGTCGCTGATCGCGATGGCCTGGAACATGACGTTCAACACGCTGTTCGACCGCTTCGAGCGGCGGGCGGGCCTCACGCGCACGCTCGGCATGCGGATCGCGCATGCGGTCATGTTCGAGCTCGGCCTCGTCGCGATGGTGGTGCCGGTCGCTGCGTGGTGGCTGAACGTGAGCCTCGTCGAGGCGCTGCTGCTCGACCTCGGCATCGTGCTGTTCTTCCTGCCCTACACGTTCTGCTTCAACCTCGCGTACGACGCGCTGCGCGCACGCTGGGCCGCACGCCGCGTCGCGGTACCGGCGGGCTGAGCCGCAAGCGTCCGGCGGCGGGGGCGGCGACCGGGGCCAGCCGTCAGTGGGCGACGGCCCACAGCCACACGCCGCATGCGATCGCGACCGCACCGTAGACGGCATACACGGGCACCTTGAAGCGCGTGAAGCACAGCGTCGCGAAGGCGCCCGTGAGCCAATAGACGGGATCGGCCGGTTCGCGATGCAGGATCTTCACGACGGCGACGACGAGAAAGCCCGTCGTCGCCGCGCGCAGCAGGCGCATCCCGTGCTCGAAGCGCGAATGGCGCTTGAGCCGGAACAGATGGTTCTGCGCGAACACGACGAGACATCCCGACGGAATGAACAGCGCGGCGGTCGCGAGCAGCGCACCGCTCCAGCCGTCGGTCAGGTAGCCGAGAAACGGCACGACGTTCAGCAGCGGGCCGGGCGCCACCGGCGACAGCGCGAAGGCGAGCGTGAAGTCGCGATCGGAGATGCCGGTGGCCGGCGACACGAACAGCGTCTTGAGCACGGGCAGCGCGGAGAAGCCGCCGCCGAACAGCGTCATGCCGGCGCCGGCGAGCCGCGGCCACAGCAGCGTCTCCTGGTAGTCGCCGGGCAGCGGCAGTGCGAATACCGCGACGAGTACGGCCAGCAGCACGAGCAGGTTGCGGTCGCGTTTCGACAGCGTGACGTCGACCGTGGCGTGTTGCGGCGGCCCGGTGAGCCAGCCAGCTGCAAACGCCGCGAAAAGAATCCCGACGAAAGCGGCCGGACTATGCGCGAAAGCGAGCAGAATCGTCGACAGCGCGGCGATCACCTGTTCGAGCCGCGTGCGCGCGAGCGCGCGCCACTGCTTGACCCACGTGACGCCGATCAGCGCGGCAAGCACCATCCCGAAGTGATTGATCAGCACCGGCGCGGCCAGCGAGCGCACGACCGGCGTGCGGTAGAAGATCGCAAACAGCGTCATCAGCACGGAGAACGGAAGGACGCTCGCGATGCCGGCGACCCACGCGCCTGCGCGGCCGTGCAGCGTCTGGCCGACCTGCACGGCGACATTACAGCCGACGGGGCCTGGCACAAGCCATGCAAGGGCGACGAAATCGGCGAATACGTGCGGCTCGATGCGCTGCCACCGCTCGACGTAGTGGCGTTCGAGCTGCGCCATCATCGAAAGCCCGCCCCACGACAGCGCGGAAATGCCGGCGACGACCTTGAACAAGGCCCACAGGGATGCCTGTGCCTGTTCGACACGTTCGGCCGCTTCGACTTCGACGGTGGTCATGATGGTGTTGCGGTTGGCGCCGGGCCTGGTCTCGCGCATAGGGACGTGCCGGCGGCCCGCCGACACGATGGCCCTCCCGATTGTCCGCCGCGAGTCATGACACTGCCATGCGCGAAAACGCTAGTAAATGAACTAAACAACCGCATCGGAAGCCGAAATGATCGATGTGCCGCGCAACATGGGCCGTGCGGGTTGCAGGTTGCGGGTTCAGGCGCCGGTGCTGCCGGTCGCGCGGTGCGCGAGGACGTTCGGCCGGTTGCCGCGCACGCCGAAGCGCGCGATCAGCGCGGGGATCGCGTCGGCCGGCACGGGGCGCGAGAACAGGAAGCCCTGCGCCTCGATCTCGCCGAGCGCGGACAGCCATGCGATCTGCTCCTCGGTTTCGGTGCCTTCGACGACGACCGTCAGGCCGAGCGAGCGCGCGAGATGCACGATCGACGACACCATCACGCACACGCTGCGATCGTTCGGGATCGCCTGCACGAACGAGCGGTCGACCTTCAACGTATCGACGGAGAAGCGGTGCAGGTACGACAGCGACGAGTAGCCGGTGCCGAAGTCGTCGAGCGCGATCCGGATGCCGAGCTTCTTCAACGCGACGATCTTCTCGGACACGAGCTCCGGATATTCCATCATCGCGGTCTCGGTGATCTCGAGCTCGAGCCGGTTCGCGTCGATGCCGGTGTCCTGCAGCGCCTGCGAAATCGTCTCGATCAGGTCGCCGCGCCAGAACTGTACCGGCGAGATGTTGACCGCGAGCGTCAGCGTGTCGTGACCGTCGTCGCGCCAGCGCGCGATCTGTTCGCACGCGGTGCGGATCACGAAGTCGCCGATCGGCACGATCAGGCCCGTCGATTCGGCGATCGAAATGAATTCGTTCGCGGAAATGACCCCGTGCTCGGGGTGGTCCCAGCGCGCGAGCGCCTCGAAGCCGGTGATCGTGCGGTGCGTCAGGTCGATCTTCGGCTGGTACGCGAGGAACAGCTGCCCGTCGGCGAGCGCGACGCGCAGTTGCTGTTCCCAGCGCATCAGGTGATCCGCGCGATGCGACAGGTGCGGCGCGTAGAACTGGTAGCAGTTCTTGCCCGCATCCTTCGCGCTGTACATCGCGAGGTCGGCCTTCTTCAGCAGGTCGATTTCGCTTTCGTTCGCGACGGTGTGCAGCGCGATGCCGATGCTCGCATGCAGCACGAACGAACTGCCGCGCACGTCGAACGGCTCGCCGAACATCCGGATGATCGCTTCCGCGAGCCGCACCGCGCGCCGTTCGACGTCGTCGCCCTTCATCACGACGACGAACTCGTCGCCGCCGATCCGTGCGAGCGAGCCTTCGTCGCCGACGGCATCCGACAGGCGCGACGCGGTCATCTGCAGCACGATGTCGCCGGCGTTGTGGCCGAGCGTGTCGTTGACGGTCTTGAAGTTGTCGAGGTCGATGAACAGCAGGCCGAGCCGCGACAGGCTGGCCGGCATCGACACGTCGTTGCGCAGCCCGCGCAGGGTCGCGTAGCGGTTCGCGAGGCCGGTGAGCAGGTCGTATTCGGCGAGCTGGGTCATCTCGCGCTCGCGGCCGAGCAGCTTGCCGATCAGCCCCGTCGCGACGCCGAAGAACGCGAGCATCGCGAGCGTGATGAAGCTCGTCATCAGCAGGTAGACGTTGCGCGTATGGTAGTAGTCCGCGTATTCCTCGGTCTGCGACAGCCCGACCATCACGGCGAGCGGGTAGCCGTCGAGGTGGCGGTACGACACGATGCGCGTGACGCCGTCGATCGGGTCGATGATCGTGCCCGTGACGCGCTCGGCGATCGGGTAGACGCCCGATGCGGAGAACGCCCCCGGTGCGTTGTTGAGCGAGCCGGTGCGCCGCGCGAGCACGGCACCCGTATCCGACACGACGGAGATCACGCCTTCCTTGCCGATCGCCGCGTTGTTGTAGAAGTCGTTCGTGAAGTAGCTCGGGTCTTCCGACACCACGACGATGCCGGCGAAGCTGCCGTCCGGGTTGTTCAGGCGCCGCGTCATCTGCAGCGTCCAGTGGCTCGACACGCGGCCGAGCACGGGCTTGCTGATGTACAGGCGATCGTCGTTGTGCGCGAGGTGGACCTTGAAGTGCTCGCGGTCGGACAGGTTGATCGGTTTCGGGTGGAGTTCGGCCGTGTTCGCGAACAGGATGCCCTTCGCGTTGACGAGCGAAACCTGGATCAGCGTGTCGCTCGGCACGACGCCTTTTTCGACCGTGCTCGCGAGGTTGAAGCGCGCGGGCGATTTCTCGAATTCGAACTTGACGAAGCGGGTGATCTGGTCGACCTGGTGGATCGCCTTGACCGTGTGCTGTTCGAGCGCGGACGACAGGATCGCCGCGGAAGCCGCCGCTTCCTTGTACGCGCTGTCCTTTTCGACCGACAGCCGCGCGATGATCACGGCCCACAGCAGCGCGAGCGCGAGCATCCCGAGCAGCGGGATCGCGAACAGCGCGCGCCGGCGCGACTTGCGTGGCGCGCGTAGCGGCCGGTTCGGCGGCGGGTGGTTTGACCGGGCGGAGCTCATCGAAGAGGGCGGCGTCCTGCTCGCGTGCGCCATCCCGCGTCGGGATGGCCGGCTATGGTTGGGGTCGCACCGGCGTCTGTTCGTACGCGGGATGCGCAACCATGGACAGACCCGCCGAAGCGACGGATTAGGCCCGATATTACTGGCTGGAACGTTTTTGCGATAGCCGGGGGAATCGTAGGGCGCCGGCCGGGCCGGCGCCATCGCACATCGCGAAATGTTACACGGGGGACCGGAAGGTGCCGTCGACGACCGTGACGACGTGGCCGCCGATCCACGTGGTGCCGTCTTCGGCATAGCTGACGAAGATGCGGCCGTCGCGGCCGATCGCCGTGCCCTGGCGGGCCGTATACGACTGGCCGGGGCGGCGTCCCTGCCGCGTCAGCAGCCCGGCCAGCGCGGCGTTTGCGCTGCCGGTGACCGGGTCCTCGCCGAAGCCGAAGTCGCCGCCCGTCATCAGGCAGCGGATTTCGAAGGTCGCGGGACCGCCTTCGGCATGCGGCGCGTAGACCGCGAGGCCGTCCGTGCCGTAGCGGCGCGTGAGCGCCTCCAGCGCGGCCGGATCGGGCGCCAGCCCGATGCACGCGTCGGCCGACTTCAGCCGCACGACCAGCCACGGCGCGCCATTGTCGATCGCGCACGGCTCGGCTTCCAGGTCGATCGCGTCGCTGCGCAACGCGGCCACCAGTGCCGGGTAGTCCGAACGGTCGAGCGGCGTGAACCGTGCCGGCGGCGCGGCAAATGCCCAGCCATCGGCCTGTTCGCGCAGTTCGACCAGGCCGACCCCGCATTGCTGGACCAGCCGGCCCGGCGTGCGCGGCCGCGCGCCGCTTTCCAGGAACGCATGCGCGGTGCCGAGCGTCGGGTGGCCGGCGAACGGCAGCTCGCCCGCCGTCGTGAAGATCCGCACGCGGTAGTCGGCGCCCGGATCGGTCGGCGTGCAGACGAACGTGGTTTCCGACAGGTTCGTCCAGCGGGCGATCGCGAGCATGGCGTCGTCGCCGAGCGAGTCGGCGTCGAACACCACGGCGAGCGGGTTGCCCTTGAACAGCACCGACGTGAACACGTCGACCTGCTTGAAGCGGACGAGACGACCGGTCACCTCGATGCCCCCGTTACGCGACTTCGGCGATCAGTTCGATCTCGACGCACGCGCCGAGCGGAATCTGCGCGACGCCGAACGCCGAACGCGCGTGCTTGCCGGCGTCGCCGAACACCTCGGCGATCAGTTCCGACGCACCGTTCGTCACGATGTGCTGTTCGGTGAAGTCGAGCGTCGAGTTGACGAGGCTCATCAGCTTCACGATGCGCGTGACCTTGTTCAGGTCGCCCGTGTGCGCGTGCAGCGTCGCGAGCAGGTCGATCGCGATCGCGCGCGCAGCCGCCTTGCCGTCTTCCGTCTGCAGGTCCGCGCCGAGCTTGCCGGCCCAGACCTTGCCGTCCTTCTTCGCAATGTGGCCCGACAGGTAGACCGTGTTGCCGCTTTGCGCGCTCATCACGTAGGCGGCGGCCGGTGCGCCGGCGGTCGGGAGCTCGATGCCGAGCGACTTCAGCTTGTCGTAGACGTTAGCCATGGATTCGATTCCTCGTGGATCGTAGAGAGTCGTGACAGGGAAAAAGCGGATCAGAGACGCTCGCGCAGCAGCTTGCCGAGGCGCGCGACGCCTTCCTCGATCTTCTCCGGCGGCACCGTCACGAACGACAGGCGCAGCGTGTTCTGCTGCGGGTCGTTCGCGAAGAACGGCGCGCCCGGCACGAAGGCGACGTGGTTGGCGACCGCGGCCTCGAGCAGCTTCATGCTGTCGATCTGCGCGGGCAGGTTCACCCAGATGAACATGCCGCCGTCCGGGCGGTTCCACGTGACGCCTTCCGGCATGTGGCGCGCGAGCGACGCGAGCATCGCCTCGCATTGCGCGCCGTACAGCTGGCGGATCGTCGGGATGTGCTCGTCGAGGAAGCCGTCCTTGATCACTTCGTGCGCGATGCGCTGCGTGAGCGTCGGCGTGTGCAGGTCGGTGGCCTGCTTGGCCTGCACGAGCTTGAAGTGGAGTTCCTCGGGGGCAATGATGTAGCCGATCCGCAGGCCCGGCGCGAGCACCTTCGAGAACGTGCCGAGGTGCACGATATGGTCGGGCGCCATCGACAGCATCGTCGGCAGCGGCTCGCCCTGGTAGTTCAGTGCGCCGTACGGGTCGTCTTCCAGCACCGGGAACGGGCTCGACTGCGCGAACGCGGCGAGCGCGCGGCGGCGCTCGACGGGCAGGCGGCGGCCGGTCGGGTTCTGGAAGTTCGGCTGCGCGTACAGCAGGCGTGCGCCTTGCGTGAGCGCGGGCGTGAGGCCTTCGGGCAGCAGGCCCTGCTCGTCGGTCGGCACCTGCACGTAGCGCGGCTCGTACAGCGAGAACGACTGCAGCGCGCCGAGGTAGGTCGGGGTTTCGACGAGGATCGGGCTGTCCGGATCGATCAGCGCCTTGCCGAGCAGGTCGAGCGCCTGCTGCGAGCCGGTCGTGATCAGCACCTGCGACACGCGCACGCTGTAGCGCTCGGCGATCCATTCGCGCAGCGGCAGGTAGCCTTCGGTCGCGCTGTACTGGAGTGCGGCGGCGGGCGCATCGCGCAGCACGCGGTCGGCCGCGGCGCGCATGCGCTCGGCCGGGAACGTCGCGGGAGCGGGCAGGCCGCCTGCGAACGAGATGACCTCGGGGCGTTCCGTGACCTTCAGGATCTCGCGGATCGCAGAGCTCGTCAGCTTGCGGGCGCGTTCGGAAAGCTGCCAGTGCGGCGGATGCAGGTCGCTCGGATTCATAGTCTCCTCGTTCGGATATCGTGGTCAGTCAAGAAAGGTCGGTCAGGCAGATTGCGTCGACGCAGCCGGGTGGGCGTGCGGGAGCGCGATCGGGCCGTCGCGGCCGGGTGGGCAAAACCGTTCAGGCAAAACGGACATTATGGCGCACCTCATCAACCGGCGCGAGCGGGACGCGGGGCCGTGGCCACCGCCGAGCGCCGGCCGAGCATCACGGTCGCGATCACGGCGGCCGCGAACAGCCAGGTCGACGGCGTCACCGTTTCGCCGAACAGCAGCGCGGAAAAGGCGATCGTGAAGAAGATCTGCAGCAGTTGCACCTGGCCGACGCGCGCGATGCCGCCCATGGCGAGCCCCGCGTACCACGCGAAAAAGCCGATGAATTGCGAAAAGAGGGTCACGTAGCCGAACGCGAGCCACGTGCGCAGCGCGAGCGGGGCGGGGTGCGCGACGTGCTGCGTCCATGCGAGCCAGCCGACCGGCAGCACGAGGAACGGCGCGGACACGACGAGCGCCCAGCAGATCACCTGCCAGCCGCCGATCTGGCGCGCGAGGCGCGCGCCTTCCGCATAGCCGAGCGCGCCGATGCCGACCGCGACGAGCATCAGCGCGTCGCCGGCCTGCACCGTCCCGCCGCCATCGCGCAGCGCGAACGCGATCACCAGCGCGCTGCCGGCCAGCGCACTGGCCCAGAACGCCTTCGACGGCCGTTCATGCGACAGCCACGCCGCGTACAGCGCGACGAACAGCGGCTGCAGGCCGTTGACGACCGCGCCGTGCGACGCCGGCACGGTCTTCATCGCCCACGCGGAGAACACCGGATACGCGATGATCACGCCGGCCGACACGACCGCGAGGCTTTTCAGTTGCGCGCGGGTCGGCAGCCGTTCGCGGCGCCACCACAGCAGCAGGCCGGCCGGCACCGACGCGGCGAGCGCGCGGCCGAGCCCGTTCAGCAGCGGGTTGAGTTCGGAGACGACGATACGCGTCATCGGCAGCGTGAGGCTGAAGATCATCACGCCGATGAGGCCGAGCAGCATGCCCCGGGTTTCGCGCGAATTCATGGACTGGGTGTCTCCGTATTGCAGGGTTCGGGTAATCGAAAGGGCGCCGGGGCGGTCAGCGCAGCGTGCGTGCGCCCTGCGGCGTGTCGAATTCGGCGACGAGCGCCGGCGGGCCGTCGCCGGTGTCGAGGTCGAGCATATGGCCGGCGCCGAGCCAGTCGAGCTGCTCGCGGACGGCATCCGCACGCGGGTGGACGCCCTTGAGCGCCTGCAGCGCGACGCCGTTGTCCGGCAGCGATTCGGCCGGATGGCGCGGGCTGTCCCACTGGATCAGCGACGGCACGAGGCCGTCGCCGGCGCCGTGCCATGCGGGGAACGCGCCGTCGTCGGGCACCGTGAGGCCCCAGCTCAGGTCGCCGCGCCGCATCGCGACGACCGGCGCGATGCGCGTCGGGTACTGGCTTTGCCACAGCGCGAGCCGGCGCGGGCGGTCGACGCGCGCGACCCAGTGCGCGAGGAACGGGCCCTGCGCGAGCCGCGCGTGCATCGCCGGATCGTCGAGGCCGAACAGCCGCGCGCGCGGCGGCGTGGCGTCGTCGCCTGTCGCGGGCGCGTCGGGATCGATCGCGATCACTTCGAGGTACAGCCCGCCCCACGCGCCGAACAGCGCGTTGTGGGTGCGCATCAGCGGATGGCGGCCGCCGCCGGCCGGTTCGATGCCGAGCGCGTCGGCGACGTGGCGCACGCCTTCGTCGAGCGTACGCGCGGCGATCACGAGATGGTCGAGGGTCAGGGAGCGGGCTGGCATGAACGTCGGTCGGGAAGCGAAAGTGTCATGGTGGGCGGGCGACGCGCGGGGTTGGGCGGCCGGCCGGTGCCCGGCCGCGAATGCAGGCCGGACGGGGCTGCGCCGCATACGGCAGGGCCGGAACGGCGGCCGCACGATCGCCATTCCGGTCAACTGTAATCGTCGGCACCGGCACAGTAACGGTACAATCGGCGCGATAGCCTTCGGTACAGTTGGAGCCGCCGCCCATGTCCACCGTCCCACTCGCCCAGATTCCCGCGCCGCACGATACGGCCACGCTCACGCTCGTCGACCAGCTCGTCCAGTGGGCGCGGCGCCGCATCGACGAACGCGTGTTCCGGCCCGGCATGCGGATGCCGTCGATCCGCAAGCTCGCGCTCGACAAGAGCGTGTCGCGCTTCACCGTGGTGGAAGCGTACGAACGGCTCGTCGCGCAGGGCTACCTCGACTCGCGGCGCGGCTCGGGCTTTTATGTGCGCGAGCGCACGGCCACCGGCCCGCTGCCGGCCGACAACGTGGTGCGCGTGGCCGAGGCCGCGCCGGTGCACAACACGATCGACGTGGTCTGGCTGCTGCGCAACATGCTGCATACCGCCAGCCCGGAAAAAGGGCCGGGTCTCGGCTACCTGCCGGGCCGCTGGCTCGACGGCGAGCTGATCACCGGTGCGCTGCGCGCGCTCGGGCGCCAGTCCGGCGCGCAGATGCTCGGTTTCGGCACCGCGCAGGGTTTCCTGCCGCTGCGCCAGCAGCTGCAGACGCGGCTCGCGGAAGTCGAGATCGGCGCGAAGCCCGAGCAGCTCGTGCTGGTGTCGGGCATCACGCAGGCGATCGACCTGATCTCGCGGATCTACGTGCGTCCCGGCGATGCGGTGATCGTCGGCGATCCCGCGTGGTTCCAGATGTTCGGCCGCTTCGCGTCGCAGGGCGCGCAACTGGTCGGGATGCCCTATACGCCGGACGGCCCCGATCTCGACGCGCTGGAAACGCTCGTGCAGATGTGGCGGCCGAAGATGCTCGTGATCAATTCGGTGCTGCAGAACCCGACCGGCACGTCGCTGTCGGCCGCGCAGGCGTTCCGGATCCTGAAGCTCGCGGAGGCGTACGATTTCCTCGTCGTCGAGGACGACGTGTACGGCGACCTGTGCCCGCCGAGCTATTCGGCCACGCGGCTCGCGAGCCTCGACCAGTTGAAGCGCGTGATCTACCTGGGCAGCTATTCGAAGACGCTCGCGGCGAATTTGCGGGTCGGCTATGTCGCCTGCGCGCCGGAGATCGCGAAGGCGGTCACCGACCAGAAGATGCTGGTCGGGATGACGACGCCGGAGCTCAACGAGCGCGTGTTGTACAAGATACTGACCGAAGGGCACTACCGGCGCCACGTCGAGCGGCTGCGCGCGCGGCTCGACGGCGTGCGCGACAAGACCGCGCGCATGCTCGAGCGTACCGGGCTGCGGCTCTTCACGATGCCGGCGGCCGGGATGTTCCTGTGGGCCGACACGGGCGTCGATTCGGATGCGCTCGCGGCCGCCGCGCACGAGGAAGGCTTCCTGCTGACGCCGGGGAGCCTGTTCTCGCCGCAGCAGTCGTCGTCGACATGGACGCGCTTCAATGTCGCGAACTGCGGCGATCCGGCGCTGCCGGGGTTTCTCGCGCGCTATATCGAATCGGCGGCGCGGCGCGCGTCGTGACGCCGGGCGGCACGCCGCCCTTGAAATCCGCTCGCCCGTCCCCAGATACCCGCGCAAACCGCCTGCGCCAGGCGGTCGTCCTTGACGGGCCCGCCGGCATCGCGCGCCGGCGCACCCGCGCTACACCATTCAAGTTCAAGTAAGAGGAAACAGCATCCATGGCACACGAAACGATGAGCTTTCAGGCAGAGGTCAAGCAACTCCTCCACCTGATGATTCATTCGCTCTACAGCAACAAGGAAATCTTCCTGCGCGAACTGGTGTCGAACGCGTCCGACGCGGCCGACAAGCTGCGTTTCGAAGGGCTCGCGGACAACGCGCTGTACGAGAACGATCCGAACCTGCGCATCCGCATCGGCTTCGACAAGGCGGCACGCACGATCACGATCGAGGACAACGGCATCGGCATGAGCCGCGACGAGGCGATCGCGAACCTCGGCACGATCGCGCGTTCGGGCACCAAGGAATTCTTCACGAAGCTGTCCGGCGACCAGCAGAAGGATGCGGCGCTGATCGGCCAGTTCGGCGTCGGCTTCTACTCGGGCTTCATCGTCGCGGACAGGATCACCGTCGAGACGCGCCGCGCCGGCCTGCCGGCGAACGAAGCCGTGCGCTGGGAAAGCGCGGGCGAGGGCGATTTCACGATCGACGCGATCGAGCGCGCGCAGCGCGGCACGAAGATCACGCTGCACCTGCGCGAAGGCGAGGACGAGCTGCTGTCGTCGCACCGCCTGAAGTCGATCATCCAGAAGTATTCCGATCACATCGCGCTGCCGATCCTGATGCAGAAGGAAGAGTGGGATCAGGAAAAGGGCGAGATGGTCCTGAAGGACGAGGACGAGACGGTCAACCAGGCGAGCGCGCTGTGGACGCGTTCGAAGAGCGACGTCACCGACGAGCAGTACACGCAGTTCTACCAGCACATCGCGCACGACCACCAGGATCCGCTCACGTGGACCCACAACCGCGTCGAGGGCCGCAGCGAATACACGCAGCTGCTGTTCGTGCCGGCGCACGCGCCGTTCGACCTGTGGAACCGCGACTACCGCGGCGGCCTGAAGCTGTACGTGAAGCGCGTGTTCATCATGGACGACGCCGAGCAGCTGTTGCCGCAATACCTGCGCTTCGTGAAGGGCGTCGTCGATTCGGCCGACCTGCCGCTCAACGTATCGCGTGAAATCCTGCAGGAAAGCCGTGACGTGAAGGCGATCCGCGAAGGCGTGACCAAGCGCGCGCTGTCGATGCTCGAGGAGCTCGCGAACGCGGAAGAGGATGCCGGCAAGGAGAAGTACAAGACGTTCTGGAGCGCGTTCGGCCAGGTGCTGAAGGAAGGCCTTGGCGAGGATCACGCGAACCGCGAGCGCATCGCGAAGCTGCTGCGCTTCGCGTCGACGCACGGCGACACCGACGCGCAGGACGTGTCGCTCGCCGACTACGTGTCGCGCATGAAGCCCGAGCAGAGCAAGATCTACTACGTGACCGCCGATACGTGGCAGGCCGCGAAGAACAGCCCGCACCTGGAGGTGTTCCGCAAGAAGGGTGTCGAGGTGCTGCTGCTGACCGATCGCGTCGACGAATGGATGCTGTCGTTCCTGCACGAGTTCGACGGCAAGCCGCTCGCGAGCGTGGCGCGCGGCGATCTCGACCTCGGCGAGCTGAACGACGAGGAAAAGAAGGCGCAGGAGCAGGCGGGCGAGGCAATCAAGCCGGTCGTCGAGAAGATGAAGGAAGCGCTCGGCGACAAGGTGAAGGAAGTGCGCGTCACGTTCCGCCTGACCGATTCGCCGTCGTGCCTCGTCGCCGACGACAACGACATGAGCGGCTATCTGCAGCGGATGCTGAAGGCGGCCGGCCAGAACGCGCCGGCGATGCAGCCGATCCTCGAGATCAATCCGGAGCATGCGCTGGTGAAGCAGCTGAACGCCGATAGCGCCAACTTCGGCGACTGGTGCCATCTGCTGTTCGACCAGGCGTTGCTGGCCGAAGGCGGGATGCTCGACGATCCGGCGAGCTTCGTGAAGCGGACCAACGCGCTGCTGCTGTCGCGCAGCGCGTGAACGCGCGGATGCGATTCGACGGCGCACGGGCGGGCTGGCGCGACACGCCCCGGCCCGGCTGCACGCTCGACCAGCGCGACTGGCTCACGCGCGGCGGTTCGCTGACCGCGCATCTCGCGCGGCTTGGCAGCGTGAGCGTGCGCGTGACGCGCGAGGCCGTCGACTGTCCGTGGTTCGACGAGCCGGACGCGCTCGACAGTGCGCCGCGCGCGCCGATGTGGGTGCGCGAGGTGATCCTGTCGGTCGACGGCACGCCGTACGTCGCCGCGCACAGCATCGCGCCGCTCGCGGCCAGCAAGGGCGTGTGGCAGGCGATGCGGCGGCTGCGCACGCGGCCGCTCGCGGAGCTGCTGTACAGCGATCCGCAGGTCGAGCGCTCCGCGCTCGTCAGCCGGCGCGTGATCGCAGGTCATCCGCTGTATGCGCTCGCGAGCCATGCGCTCGGCGCGGGCGTGCGCGCGCCGCATGCGTTCGCCGCGCGGCGCTCGGTGTTCCAGCGGCGCGGCAAGCCGCTGATGGTCACCGAATGCATGTTGCCCGGGCTGTGGCGCCATCTCGATGCGCACGGCGACGGGCCGCGCTCCGTCGGACCGCGCGGAGCAGCGTGATGCTGCAAGGCTTTCCGCCGGTCGTCGGGCCGCATACGCATACGATGATTCTCGGCAGCTTTCCGGGCGAGGCGTCGCTCGATGCCGCGCAGTACTACGCGCATCCGCGCAACCAGTTCTGGCGGTTGCTCGGTGCGGTGCTCGGCGAACCCGGGCTGCACGAACTCGTGTATGACGCGCGGCTCGAACGCGTGCTTGCGCACGGCATCGGCATCTGGGACGTGCTCGATGCATGCCATCGCAAAGGCAGTCTCGATTCGGCGATCCGGAATGCGAAGCCGAACGACTTTGCTTCGTTGCGCGAGCATGCGCCGTTGCTGAAGAAAGTCTGCTTCAACGGCAAGACGGCAGGGCGGTTTGCCGATGTGATCGGCGCGGCGGGTTATGAAACGCTCGTGTTGCCTTCGTCGAGTCCGGCGAATGCGACGTTGTCGTTCGAACAGAAACTGGTGCTCTGGCGCGCCCTTCGCACCTGAGGCGCGCCGGATTCCGAGGATTCGGTGAAGCGGTATCAGGTGGGCGGCGGCAGGTGCCTGGCGCCCCTGGCCGCGGCAATGCGACCTTGTGCAGCGACGAGTTGGTCGTCGGTGGTCGCCACCAGCCACAGACGTGCGTGCTCCTCGATCCGGCGGTTGTGGTCCTTCAACGGACCCATCGCGGCAGCGGCCTTCCAGACCACCGGGCCGATTCGGCTACTCCTGCCCGACGGCGCGCCTACCAGCAGGCAGTAAGGTCCCAGCGGAAGCGATACGAACGGAAGTGCCGGACTGGCGCTCACGCGCCAGTCGATGAACGGTGTGTCGCTGATCAGCAGCGGCGTGGGCAAGCCGTAGAGCACACTGAAATCGTACAGCGCCAGCTGCTCTCGCATGGCGACGTAAATTCGACGGATGTCGTCGACAACCGCCGCGCGGATCTCGTCGTCGAACATGGCTTCCTGCGCGTAGCGGGCAAACGCCTGTCGAGCCTCCCGTTGATACGCGCTGAACAGGCCGATCTCCACGCAGTCCTGCACCGCGCGCTGAACCTCCGCTACAGAACCGGCTTCCCCTGGCGTGCCTAGTTGCGCAGCCCGCAAAAAGCGGGCAAGTCCTTCCTCGTGGATCGCAGGACCCTCCGCGGATGCGTCGTCGTCAGTGTTCATGCCCAGCGGCACGTAGATATATTTCTCGGCAGCGAAATGCGATTTCTTGCCTGCATCGAACTTGATTTCGCCATCGACGCAGTCGAGATAGCGCGTCCCGATTCGGCCGTGCTCCCAAACCCAATTCTTCAGGAACGGACGGAGTGGATGCAGTCTGTCGTGATCGGCCATCGCAACCTCCAGGTTTCCGTGTATGAGCCATTCCGGCAACGCGCCGCACCCTCCGCGCCGTCGCAGGGGCCCGCACTACAACGCGAGCGTACCCAGCTCCTCATAAGTACGATGCAGCCAGACCTTGACGCGCTGCCGCTCCAGCAAGCCGAGCCCCGTGGCGGCGCGGTCGGGATGATTGACCGCCGCCCAGAAGCTCGCGCTTTGACGATCGATCTTCTGCATCGTCGTGTCGGGCAGGCGGCGCAGCGTAATCACGCTGGCGCCGAGGGCCTCGGCCCGCTCGCGTTCGCCGGACGCCTCCAGAATCTCGAAGCGATCGCCGCGGACTTCATTCAGTACCAGCACCAGCCTGATGCGTCCACCGAATTCGTCGAGCCAATGCCGCAGCAGATCGACCGAATCGCGTCCGGTGTCCATCACGTGCCACCACGTCAACGTGAGGCCGTGTTCTTCGGCAAAATCCAGCACGTCCGAATCGTCGAGCCATCTTGCGAGCGACTGCCGCGTCTGGGCCGCGAGGTCGACCAGTATGCGCCGCTGCGGATCTTCGAGCGCCGATTCCATGACCGGATCGAGGCTGTCATGCTGGTCGAGCACGGCAGGCGCGGCAAAATCGGCATAGAACCGCAGTAGCGCGCCGTGCGATCGGTCGGTATCGAAGCCCATGAAGGGCACGCTCCGATCGATGAAATACTGGGCCAGCACACGGGCGGCGAGCGATTTGCCGACGCCGCCTTTTTCCCCGCCGATGAAGTGGATGTGACTCATGATTACGAAATCCCGTGTGATGGAGCCGGTATGGCCGGAACGGATGTTGGCAGACTTCGATGACGTTACGGCGTATCAGGTCACGTCGAAAGAAAATGCAGGTGCGACAGCAGCATGCTGTCTGATCGACGCCGATGTCAAACTGAACAAAATGGCAGCGCCAGCATGCGCCATCTCTGAAGCGTGACCCTAGAAGCGCTCGACGCGCACCTCGACCGAGTCCTTGGGAACGGTCAGGAGCGTGCGGTCGAGCAGGGCCTCCGCGGGCGCGGTGCCGTCCGGGTTCAGCGGCCTTACTTTGTTGAACACCACGCAAAAAAGCTCCGGCGTGACGGTGGCTGACGCATAGCCCTGTGCGTCGTGGTCGGCGTGGCGCAGATCGGGGTTGTTCGTCGTCAGGAAGGTGTCGAGTTTGGCCGGGGTGGCGGCCAGTGACGCAAACGGCGTGCCGCTCCATGCGGCTTTCAGGTAGGAATAGAAGGACGCGCTGCTGATGCCTGCGCAGACGAAGTCGACGGCCACGGGCGTGCCTTTTGCAGGGTCGGGGTCGTCCCGCACGACGCCGCACTGAAACGCATGCAGGTCCCCGCTGATCGCGACGACGTTGCGGATGCCCTGCTCGTTCAGGTATGAGAGCAGTTCGTGCTTGTGTGCCGGATAGCCGTCCCATGCGTCGCAATCGACCACGAGGCGTGCTGCCGGTGTCTGCGGCGCGCCTGGCATCACGGCCCACAGACGGTTCAACATCACCTCGTTGCCCCACACCTTCCACGTCGCGGGCGAACCTTTCATCGTGGCCTTCCACCATTGCGTCTGCTCCGGGCCGAGCATCGACGGCGCGCGACCAAGCTGCGCGGTAGCCTGCGCCTCCAGGCGCTGCAGCACACCCTGATTGACGAAGTAGCGCGAGCCGGCTGCGTCGTCGCCGTTGACCGGGTCGTGCCCGCGTGTACGCGCGACAGACGCCTCGCTGACGACATGGTCGTCGCGATACAGCCGCTCGTCCGTCATCACGAGATGCATCAGCGTGCCGAAGCGAAATTCGCGATAGATACGAATGTTGGTGTACGACGGATTGTCCGGTTCGAAGCGCACGTCGCTCCAGTCCACCGGCATGTACTCCGCCCACGCGCGACTGGCGTTGCGGCGGCGCTGCGTCTCCTGCCTTTCCTCGTTGGTGTAGACCTGGTGATCCTGCCAGCAGTCGTCGGAAAATTCGTGGTCGTCCCATATCGCGATCATCGGCAGGCGCTGGTGCAGCGTCTGCAAGCGCGCGTCGGTACGATAAGTGCGATAGAGCGTCCGATAGTCTTCGAGCGTATCGGCATACACGCGGCCATCGGCGAGCGGCTTTCCGTCAGGCAGGCGCAGCGGCGGGTGCGCCGCCTCGACCGTGCCGGGTCTCGAGGCCCCAACCGTCTCATAGATGTAATCGCCCACATGCACGACGAAATCGAGATCGCTTTCGGCTGCCAGCAGGCGCATGGCTTGCCAGTGATTGATGCTCCAGTCCTGGCAGGTGAGCCATGCGAAGCGAACGCGGTGGTTGGCCTCGTCGGCATCCGGAGCCGTGCGCGCGACGCCGGTGGCACTCACGTCGCCGCCGGCGACGAACCGGTAGTGGTACGTGAGATTCGGTGCGAGCTGCGTTACCTTCGCGCGCACGGTGAAGTCATAGGTGGCGCGTGCTCCCAACGGGACGCTGGCGACGAGCGTCGAGAAATCCGGCCGCGTCGATACTTCGAGTCGTAACGGGATCGTGTGCGCGACGCCTTTCGCGCGGTGCCGCGCGTTCTCGGCGACGGGCACGCAGCGCGTCCAGAACACGACGGAGCGATCGCGCGGATCACCGCTGGCGACGCCTTGCGGGAACCGATACCTGCCCTTGCGCGCGGTGCCGGCAGATCGGGCCGACAGCGGAACGACGAGCATGCCGGTGGCTGCCGCAACCGTGAAAAAGGTCGACGACTTGAGGAAATGGCGGCGATCCATCGATCCTCCCGATCGACATACCAAGGATGCCAGGAGAGGAGCGTCGCGACGCAGCAGTACGCGATCGCGTCGCTCGCCCTGCAATCCGGAACATCGGCACGACGTTGCCGTCAGGCGGCGAATACGACTTCGATGTGCCCTTCGACTTCGGACTGACGGTCAGGCCCGACGACGATCTGCACGTCGCGTCCGAGCTTCGCCAGACATTCGAGCATCTTCGTTTCGCTCACGCCGCGAAACTGCCCGCGCAGCATGTTCGACAGCTTCGGCTGCGTCATGCCGAGCAACCGGGCCGCCTGCTGCTGCGTCCATTTGCGTGCCTTGATGATCTCCGCGATCTTGGCGGCGAGTTGAGCCTTCACGCGCATTTCGTCGGCATCGCGCATGCCCAGATCAGCGTAGACGTTCCCGCTGCCCGGTTCGATTTCGATCATCGTCTTGCTCCTTGTGCGTGTGCTTCGGCTGCTTTCAGGCGTGCGCGGACGAGATCGCCGTCCGGCTTCGGCGTCGCGATGCCGCACGATGATTTCTTCTGGAAGCAGTGCAGCACGTAGACGCTGCTCCCGAGCTTCACCGTGTAGACGGCGCGGTACGTGCCGTTGTCTTCCGATTCCACGATCTCGAGCACGCCGGCCGATCCGAACCCTCGCAACGGTTTCGCCTGCTCGTGCTTGCGTCCGGTCTGCGCCAGATAGAGCGCATAACCGAACGTGTCCTGCACGGCTTCGGGCATCGCTTTGAGGTCCTTGCGCGCCGAGCCGAGCCAATACAGCGGTTTGATGTACGGATCCATCGATGAATTTATCCCTATTTGGGTATATTTTCAAGGTGCGCGCAGGAACCCGGTGCGACCGTTCGCATGCGGTGTGAGGGCGGGGCAGGCTGGAGGTGAACGCCGACGGGCGATGCCGGCGGCACCGCGGTGCGTGTTGACGAAGGCGAGCGCGCGCGTGATCTTCCGGCCGATGGCCGTTCCTTCACATCTTTGCGTCGCGGGGGACCGGGGCAATTCAGCCGTTCGACAGAGGGCGATCGATTTGGGGCGATGACAGCGGGAAGCGGGTTGTTCGTTGCCGAAGAACGGCGATCGTACGTGCGTGCGTGTCGCGCCGGACGATCAATCGTCCTTGCCCCATCGCCACCCGGGCTTCTCGCCCTTGAGCCAGCAAACGGCAGTCAGCAGCGCGACCAGTACCACGATGCAGGCACCGTATGCGATCGGCGATTGGTGCGGCGGCACCAGCCACGCGCTCGCGATGATCCCGGTCGCGAACAGCAGCAGCACGACCCAACCTTGCCATGCGACAGGCAAACCCCATCCCCAGCCGTTGCGCTTCGCGGGAAACCAGATCTTCTTGCCGTTCGAGGTCATGCGTCCTCCTTCGATCAATGAACGCGGCGTAGCGCCAACGGCGCGGTGAAGTCGAAGTCGTGCATCACCAGGCGTTCGGTACGGTTCCCACCGCCACCAATGCTATCCTCTCGTCCGCTCATCCAGCGTCACCCAGCGAGATTCAATCATGACCCGACTGATCAAGCGCGCGTCCGCCGAGGCGCGCGCGTTCAAAAAACGCAAGCCGTCCGCCTACAACGGCTCCGAACAGCTCCAGCCGCCGCGCGTGAAGCGCCGCCCGGAGATCGACGAACACGACGACGTGCCCGTCCTCGACGCACCGCGCAAGCCGCGCTTCGCGCCCGTCACGTTCTCGGAAGAGCGCGGCGTGCGCTTCCTGCACTTCGGTACCGAATGGGTGCAGGGCGCGATGCGGATTTCGAAGCCGCTCGCCATCGAGCTCGAATACGCGCAGCAGATGATGGCGTGGCTGCTGTTCCTCGAAACGCCCGAGCGGATCGTCCAGCTCGGGCTCGGCACCGGCGCGCTGACGAAGTTCTCGCACCGCTTCCTGCCGCACGCGAAGGTCGAGGCCGTCGAACTGAACCCGGCCGTGATCGTCGCCGCACGCACGATGTTCGCGCTGCCGCCCGACGACGCACGCCTCGTCGTGCACGAAGCCGACGCGTGGGACTTCGTCAACGATCCGGCCAACCGCGGCACGACGGGCGCACTGCAGATCGACCTGTACGACGCGACCGCACGCGGCCCGGTGCTCGACAGCGTCGCGTTCTATCGCGCGGTGCGCGGCTGCCTCGCCGACGCGGGCATCGCGACGATCAACCTGTTCGGCGACCATCCGAGCTTCGTGCGCAACATGAAGCACCTGAACGCGGCGTTCGACCATCGCGTGATCGCGCTGCCCGAAGTGCACGACGGCAACCGGATCGCGATCGCGTTCTCGGGCCCCGCGCTCGACGTGTCGTTCGCGCAGCTGGAAGCCCGCGCGAAACTGATCGAGGACACGCTGAAGCTGCCCGCGCGCAAGTGGGTGAAAGCTTTGAAAGAAACGATCGGCGCACGCGAATCCTCGTTCGCGATCTGACGCTCATGCGCCGGCCGCATGCCGGTGCAACCGCATGACTGGGGGCGGATCACCTCGGGTTCGCCCCCGCTTGACCGCGCGTTCGCGGCTCCTATACTGGCGCGAAGCCAGGGGAGCCGCAGCTTACCCGTTTTGCCGCTCCTCTCGCCGCCGCACCCGCTTGACAAGATCGATAACCGGGAAAGATGAGGAGACGTCATGGCTCACGATGCCGACGCCAATCGGGCCGCCAAGCGCTGGCTCTGGCTGCTGGTACTACCGCTGATCGCGATGGTGTGGGTACCGTCGTACAGCAAGATCGAACCGCAATGGTTCGGATTTCCGTTCTTCTACTGGTACCAGCTCCTTTGGGTCTTCATTAGCGCGGTGATTACCGCGTTCGTCTATTTCAAGACCAAGAACGCGTGGAAGGCGAGCGGCCCGCAGGGAGGTGCGCGATGAATCTCGGCGCGACCTTCGTTTTCGTGCTCCTGTTCATCGGTGTCACGATCATCGGTTTCCTGGCCGCCAACTGGCGGCGCGGCGATCTCGCCCATCTCGACGAATGGGGCCTCGGCGGCCGCCGCTTCGGCACGATCGTCACGTGGTTCCTGCTCGGCGGCGACCTCTACACGGCCTATACGTTCGTCGCGGTGCCCGCGCTCGTGTTCGGCGCCGGCGCGATGGGCTTCTTCGCGCTGCCGTACACGATCCTGATCTACCCGTTCGCGTTCGTCGTGTTCCCGAAGCTGTGGAGCATCGCGAAGCGTCACGGCTACGTGACGGCCGCCGACTTCGTGAACGCACGCTACGGCAGCCGGATGCTCGCGCTCGCGATCGCGGTGACGGGCATCCTCGCGACGATGCCCTACATCGCGCTGCAGCTCGTCGGCATCGAAGTCGTGATCGGCGCGCTCGGCTTCGACACGACGGGCTTCGTCGGCGACCTGCCGCTGATCATCGCGTTCGCGATCCTCGCCGCGTACACGTACACGTCGGGGCTGCGCGCGCCCGCGATGATCGCGATCGTGAAGGACATCCTGATCTACATCACGATCGCCGCGGCGGTCATCGTGATCCCGGCGAAGCTCGGCGGCTTCGGCCACATCTTCGCGAGCGTGCCGCCCGCGAAGCTGCTGCTGAAGGCGCCGGACGCGGCGAGCCTGAACGGCTACAGCGCGTACGTGACGCTCGCGATCGGCTCGGCGCTCGCGCTGTTCCTGTATCCGCACTCGGTCACGGCGATCCTGTCGTCGTCGTCCGGCAACTCGATCCGCCGCAACATGGCGATGCTGCCCGCGTACTCGTTCGTGCTCGGCCTGCTCGCGCTGCTCGGCTACATGGCGCTTGCAGCGGGCGTGAAGGACATGCCGCAGTACGCGCCGTACTTCAAGGCGTTCGGCCCGAACTTCGCGGTGCCCGCGCTGTTCCTCGAGTATTTCCCGTCGTGGTTCGTCGGCGTCGCGTTCGCGGCGATCGGCATCGGCGCGCTGGTGCCGGCGGCGATCATGTCGATCGCGGCCGCGAACCTCTATACGCGCAACATCCACCGCGAGTTCATCAACCGCGACATGACGCACGACCAGGAGACGCACGTCGCGAAGCTCACGTCGCTGATCGTGAAGGTCGGCGCGGTCGCGTTCATCCTCGGGCTGCCGCTCACCTATGCGATCCAGCTGCAGCTGCTCGGCGGGATCTGGATCATCCAGACGCTGCCCGCGATCGTGCTCGGCCTTTACACGCGGCTGCTCGACCATCGCGGCCTGCTGGCCGGCTGGGCGGCAGGCATCGTGTGCGGCACGTGGATGGCGGTGTCGCTGAAGCTCGCGAGCTCGATCTTCACGATCCACCTGTTCGGCCTCGCGATTCCCGGCTACGCGGCCGTGTGGTCGCTGGTCGTGAACCTGGTGGTGGCGGTGGCGGTGAGCGTGCTGGTGCGCGCGATGGGCATGGCGCATGCGGAGGATCGCACGCGGCCGGAGGACTATCTCGACGTCGTCGAGGGTTGATGCGGGCGGCGCGGCCGCATGTCGCGGGCCGCGCATCGCGCAGCGGCAACGACGCCCGTCACTGCGAAGTGGCGGGCGTTTTCGCGGGTGTCAGCCCTGCGCGCGTTTCACGAGATCCTCGCGTTGCGACAGGTCTTCGACGTTGACCATCCAGTGCACGCCGAAACGGTCCTTCGCCATCCCGAAGCCGAGCGCCCAGAATGTCTTGCCGAACGGCATCGTCACTTCGCCGCCGTCGGCGAGCGCATTGAACAACTTCTGGCCTTCCTCGACCGTCGCCGGGTTCAGCGACAGCGAATAGCCGGCATGCGCGGCGCCGGCCGGCTGGCTGCAGTCGCCGTCCGAGCACATGATCATCGAGTCGCCGATCGTGAAGCTCGCATGCATCACCTTGTCGGCCATCTCGGGCGTGATCGCGTGTTCGGGATTCGGCGGCGCATCCTTGAAGCGCATCTTGAACATCGTCTTCGCGCCGAGCGCCTTTTCGTAGAACTGAAGGGCCTCTTCCGCGCGGCCGTAGAACGTCAGATACGGTTGGACTTGCATCGTTGTCTCCTGTTGACCGGGCCGGCGTGTCGGTGCCGGCGCGGGTACTTCCAAGATTGACCGGGAAGAGCACGCCGGGATGCGGCCGGCGCACTCGTGACGTGGATTGTAGTGCGCGCGTCTGACGATGGAATGAAAAATAAAAACGGCCGCGAACACGCGGTTCGCGGCCGTTCGTCACGCTGCTGACGGCTGTTGTCAGGGTTGCTGACAGTTCAACTGCCGGCCGTCACGTCAGGTGCGGCGTGGTTCAGCGCAGCCCGTCGATCAGCTTTTCGAGCTTCACCGCATCGGCGGCGAACACGCGGATGCCTTCGGACAGCTTTTCGGTCGCCATCGCTTCGTCGTTCAGCTGGAAGCGGAACGACGCCTCGTCGATCGCGACGCGCTCGGTCGGCTTGTCCTGCAGCGCGTCCGGCGACAGCTTGCGCGCCACCGTTTCGGTGCTGTCGTGCAGCTTCTGCAGCAAATCGGGGCTGATCGTCAGCAGGTCGCAGCCCGCGAGCTCGGTGATCTGGCTCGTCGTGCGGAAGCTCGCGCCCATCACTTCGGTGTTGTAGCCGAACGTCTTGTAGTAGGTGTAGATGCGGCGCACCGACTGCACGCCCGGATCGTTCGCACCGCCGTTCTTCGCTTCATCCCAGTCGGCGCCGGCCTGCTTCTTGTACCAGTCGTAGATGCGGCCGACGAACGGCGAGATCAGTTGCGCGCCGGCTTCCGCGCACGCGGCGGCCTGCACGAGCGAGAAAAGCAGGGTCATGTTGCACTTGATCCCTTCCTTCTGCAGCACCTCGGCCGCGCGAATGCCTTCCCACGTCGACGCGAGCTTGATCAGGATGCGCTCGCGGCCGACGCCGGCGGCCTCGTACAGTGCGATGAGTTCGCGACCCTTGTCGATCGAGCGCTGCGTGTCGAACGACAGGCGCGCATCGACCTCGGTCGACACGCGGCCCGGAATCAGCTTCAGGATCTCGGTGCCGAATGCGATCAGCAGGCGGTCGATGATGAAATCGGTGCTTTCGTTGCGATGATCGCGGACGGTTTTCTCGAGGATCGGCTTGTACGCGTCCTTCTGGACGGCCTTCAGGATCAGCGACGGGTTCGTGGTCGCATCCTGCGGCTTGTATTGCGCAAGCTGCTGGAAATCGCCCGTGTCGGCGACGACGGTCGTGTACTGCTTCAGCTGGTCGAGTGCGGTAGTCATGGCGATTCGGAAGAAGGGCGCGGCGCGCCGGGTTCTCACGGGCCGCGCGAGCGCGGCGGCGAAGCGAGGCGGCGCCGGGCGCCGCCTTCGATCCATCATTTTAGGCCCGATTCGTGTCGGGCACGTTTTGGCGGGTCCGGCGCCTGCCGTGGCGGGCGTCGCGCCGCATCACGCGGGGCGACGCGCGTTCAGGATCACCTGCGTGACGATCCCCGCGACGAGGCCCCAGAACGCCGAGCCGATCGACAACAGCGTCAGACCCGACGCGGTGACCATGAACGTGACGAGCGCGGCTTCGCGCTGCTTCACGTCCTGCATCGCGTTCGCGAGCCCGCTCATGATCGAGCCGAACAGCGCGAGCGCGGCGACCGACACGACGAGCGCCTTCGGCAGTGCCGCGAACAGCGCGGCGATCGTCGCGCCGAAGATCCCGGCGATCAGGTAGAACGTGCCGCACCACACGGCGGCCGTGTAGCGCTTCGCGTGATCCTCGTGCGCTTCGGGGCCCGTGCAGATCGCCGCGGTGATCGCCGCGAGGTTCACGCCGTGCGAGCCGAACGGCGCGAGCAGCAGCGACGCGAGGCCGGTGGACGCGATCAGCGGCGACGACGGGGTCGAATAGCCGTCCGCGCGCAGCACCGCGATGCCCGGCACGTTCTGCGACGCCATCGCGACGACGAACAGCGGAATGCCGATGCTGACGATCGACGCGATCGAGAACGCGGGCATCGTGAACACGGGTTGCGCGAGCGCGATGTGGAAGCGGCTGAAGTCGAGCAGCCCGAGGCCGCCGGCCGCCACGGTGCCGACGAGCAGCGTCGTGACGATCGCGTAGCGCGGCGCGAGCCGCTTGACGATCAGGTAGGTGAAGAACATCGCGAGCACGAGCGCGGTCTGGAACTGCGCGGCGCGGAAGATCTCGATGCCGATCTCGAACAGGATGCCCGCGAGCAGGGCGGCAGCGATGCCGGCCGGAATGCGCCGCATCAGCGTGTCGAACAGCCCGCTCAGGCCGACCGCGGTCAGCAGCAGTGCGCACACGACGAACGCGCCGATGGCTTCGGGATACGGTACGCCGGGCAGCGACGCGATCAGCAGCGCGGCGCCGGGCGTCGACCACGCGACCACGACGGGCGCGCGAAAGCGCAGCGACAGGCCGATCGTCGTCAGCGCCATGCCGATCGACAGCGCCCAGATCCACGACGAGATCTGCGCGTCGGTCAGGTGCGCGGCGCGGCCGGCCTGGAACATCAGCACGAGCGAGCTCGTGTAGCCCGTCATCATCGCGACGAAGCCGGCGACGAGCGCCGAGACGGACGTATCGGTGAAAAAGCGGCGGCCGCCGGCGCGGCCAGCGCTCGCGGTGGGCGAAGGGTTCATGCTATCTCCGGGGGAGGCCGCCTGGACGCGGCCTTCGTGTCTGCAGGGTGGGTTCGTTACTTGCTGAGTGCGCGCATCGCGGTTTCGAGGCCCGCGAGCGTGAGCGGGTACATGCGCTGACCGAGCACGTCGCGAATGATCGAGACCGATTGCCGGTATTCCCATAGCCGCTCGGGCTCCGGGTTCAGCCATGCATGGTGGGGGAACTGGTCGGCGAGGCGGCGCAGCCAGACGGCGCCGGCTTCCGGATTGTTGTATTCGACCGAGCCGCCGGGCTGCAGCACCTCGTACGGGCTCATCGTCGCGTCGCCGACGAAGATCAGCTTGTAGTCGGGCGTGAACTTGTGCAGCACGTCCCACGTCGCGGTGCGCTCCGCGTGACGGCGGCGGTTGTTCTTCCACAGGTGGTCGTACACGCAGTTGTGGAAGTAGTAGAACTCCAGGTGCTTGAACTCGGCCTTCGCGGCCGAGAACAGCTCTTCGGTGCGCTTGATGTGGTCGTCCATCGAGCCGCCGACGTCGAGCAGCATCAGCACCTTCACGTTGTTGTGACGCTCGGGCACCATCCGCAGGTCGAGCCAGCCGGCGTTCGCGGCCGTGCTGCGGATCGTGCCGGGCAGGTCGAGCTCCTCGGCCGCGCCTTCGCGCGCGAAGCGGCGCAGGCGCCGCAGCGCGACCTTGATGTTGCGCGTGCCGATCTCGACGGAATCGTCGTAGTCGCGATAGGCGCGCGCTTCCCACACCTTGACCGCGGTGCGGTTGCCGTTCGACGGGCCGCCGATGCGCATGCCTTCTGGGTTGTAGCCGCCGTGCCCGAACGGCGACGTGCCGCCGGTGCCGATCCACTTGTTGCCGCCTTCGTGGCGTTCCTTCTGCTCGTCGAGCAGTTCCTTCAGGCGCTCCATCAGCATGTCGAGGCCGCCCATCGCTTCGATCTGCGCCTTGTCCTCCGGCGACAGCTCGCGCTGGAGGCGTTTCTCGAGCCAGTCGAGCGGAACGTCGAACGCCTCGGAAGGCAGGGCGGACACGCCGTGGAAATACGCGCCGAACGCCTGGTCGAACTTGTCGAAGTACTGCTCGTCCTTGACGAGCGTCATCCGCGCGAGGAAGTAGAACGCGTCGATCGACGGCGAGATCAGCCCGGCCTTCAGCGATTCGAGCAGCGTCAGGTATTCCTTCACCGAGACGGGCAGCTTGGCTGCGCGCAGCGCGTAGAAGAAATTGAGCAGCATGGCCGGGCCTTCGCGGGTGGGTTACCGGTTGTGCCGGTTCATGTAGACGAGCCGCTCGAGCAGGCTCAGATCCTGCTCGTTCTTCAGCAGCGCGCCCGCGAGCGGCGGCACGATCTGCTTCGCGTCGACGCCGCGCAGCGCGTCGGCCGGGATGTTCTCGGCGAGCAGCAGCTTCAGCCAGTCGAGCAGCTCGGACGTCGACGGCTTCTTCTTCAGCCCCGACACGGCGCGCAGCTCGAAGAAGCTCTCGAGCGCCGCGCGCAGCAGTTCCTCGCGGATGTCCGGGAAGTGGACCGCGACGATCTGCTGCATCGTCGACGGATCGGGAAACTGGATGTAGTGGAAGAAGCAGCGGCGCAGGAATGCGTCGGGCAGCTCCTTCTCGTTGTTCGACGTGATGATCACGAGCGGGCGGTGCTTCGCGCGCACGGTCTCGCGCGTCTCGTACACGTGGAATTCCATCCGGTCGAGCTCGCGCAGCAGGTCGTTCGGGAATTCGATGTCGGCCTTGTCGATCTCGTCGATCAGCAGCACGCTCGGGTGCTCGGCGTCGAACGCCTGCCACAGCACGCCCTTCACGATGTAGTTCGCGATGTCCTTCACGCGCGCGTCGCCGAGCTGCGAGTCGCGCAGCCGCGACACGGCGTCGTATTCGTACAGGCCCTGCTGCGCCTTCGTCGTCGACTTGATGTGCCACTGCAGCAGCGGCATGTCGAGCGCGGCCGCCACTTCCTCGGCGAGCATGGTCTTGCCGGTGCCGGGCTCGCCCTTGATCAGCAGCGGGCGCTGCAGCGTCAGCGCGGCATTGACCGCGAGCTTCAGGTCGTCGGTGGCGACGTAGTGCGAGGATCCTTCGAAACGCATGGCGGCGCTCTTTCCTGGTCGCAAAAAAACCCAGTATAAGTCAGAAGGGCTGTCCGGTTGGGCCGGGGCCGCGTATCGTTGCGGGGCTGCGGCGGGGCGGACCGGGGCGCCGTATGGACGCATTCCCCGCCGACGCGGTACAATCTGGCCGTTTTTTTTGGCCTGCGTGGCGACCGACAAGCAAAACGGCGCGGGCCGTTGCCGCTTCGGCGCCAGTTTCCCCTCAAGCTAGGTTACAAGAGCTATGAACAAATTCGTCGGCAAACACGTCGTTGTCGCAGCGCTCGTGGCGCTCGCGGGCAGCGCGCAGGCGGCCGGTGTGGTCGGCAACCCGAAGGACGGGGCAAGCAAGGCCGCCATGTGTATCGGTTGCCACGGCATCCAGGATTACCGCGCGGCGTATCCGGAGGTCTACCGGGTGCCCGTCCTCGGCGGCCAGAACCAGCAATACCTCGAGAACGCGCTGAAGGCCTACCGCAAGAAAGATCGTCACTTCCCGTCGATGAACGCGATCGCCGGTTCGCTGACGGACCAGGACATCGCGGATCTGGCGGCTTACTACGCCGTCCAGAAGGCCGACACGAAGGACAATCCCTACAAGTAAAGCGCGCGCCGCCGATCTGACCGGCGGGACAGGAGCATTCATGAACAACGCATTCAAGACGGCGGCGGTTGCACTGGCGGCCGGCCTCGCGATCGGTACCGCGCATGCGGCGGACATCACGAAGGGCAAGGAGCTGGTCGAGTCGCACAACTGCGCGGCCTGCCACGGCGCGCAGCTGAACAAGCCGATCAACGCAGAATATCCGCGCCTCGCGGGCCAGCACGCCGACTACCTCGTGTGGGCGATGCGCCAGTACCAGATGGGGCTGACGAACCCGCTGCTCGGTCGCAACAACGCGATCATGCAGGCGCAGGTGCAGAACCTGTCGGTCAGCGACATGAAGGACATCGCGGCCTACATCGAGTCGCTGAAAGAGACGGATCTCGTCTTCAAGAAGTAAGCGCGCCGGACCTTGCCGGTCCGTGCAGCCGGAATACCCCGCCGCGGCGGGGTATTTTTTTGTCCGCGGCGCTCAGTCGCGCGACGCGCGGCGCAGGATGCGCTGCAGGTACGCGTCCGTATCGGGCGGCGTGCCGGTGCGCTGCGCTTCCCAGATCGTCTCGCCGAGGCACTCCATGATCATGTGCTGCGCCTCGTGGGTCGAGTCGAGCTTCGCGGCCAGCTTGTCGTGCGCGGCGCGAATGCCGGGCGGCTGGTCGATCGACAGCTGCTCGCTGATCGCGAGGTGCATCGACAGATGCAGGAACGGGTTCGTGCGGCCTTCCTCGGGCGTGTAGTTGCGCGCGGCGGCGCCGTCGGCGTCCGCGAGGTCGTCGTGGTATTCCGGATGCTCGACGATCCAGTCGGCTGCCATCGCTTCCAGCGGCGTCAGGATCTCGCCGGCGCGCTGCTTGCGCCAGGTCTCGGTGAAAAAGCGACGGACTTCGTCGCGACTCGGATTGAACATGGTGGGGAAACGTCGTGATTCGGGCGGCGTCATGCCGCGTCGCGCATTGTACGCCGGGTCGGCGCGCGGCGCTGGCGGGGCGCTTGCCGCGCGCAGCGGGCGCATCGGCACATCGGGCACATCGGGCGCGGTGCCGGTCGGTGCGGGCCGCCGCGCAACGGGTAAGCGCGGGCTAGGCTGCCGGCCGCCGCGCCGCTACACTCCGACGATTCCCGTCGTCGCGCTCGCACCGCTCCATCATGTCCGCCACCGTCCGCTCATCGTCCGCCGCGCTACAGGGCGCGCTCTATGTCGCGTTGTCTGCCGCCGCCTTCGGCGCGATGGCGATCTTCGGCCGCTATGCGTATGCGGCCGGCGTCGACGTGCTCGGGCTGCTGATCGTGCGCTTCGCGATCGGCGGCGCGATCCTTGCCGCGATCGCGCGGCACCGCCGCGTCGCATGGCCGCGCGGCCGCACGCTCGCGCCGCTCGTGGCGATGGGGGCGCTCGGCTACGTCGGGCAGTCGTTCTGCTATTTCAGTGCGCTCCAGCATGCGCAGGCGAGCCTCGTCGCATTGCTGCTGTACCTGTATCCGGCCTTTGTCACGCTGCTGGCCGCATGGTGGCTCGGCGAGCGCCTCACGCGCGCGAAGGCGGTCGCGCTCGTGCTCTGCGTCGCGGGCTCCGCGCTGATGGTCGGCGGCGGCCACGGCGAGCCGCTCGGCATCGCGCTCGCGCTGGCCGCCGCGGTGATCTATTCGCTGTACATCGTCGGCGGCACGAAGGCGACGCGCGGCGTCGATCCGCTCGCGACGACCGCCGTCATCTGCCTGTCGGCGACCGCGACGCTCGTCGCGATCGCGATCGTGCGGACCGCGGCGTTCGGTGCGCCGCCGCGCTGGCCGGCGACGGCTGCCGGCTGGGCGTCGATGCTTGCGATCGCCTTGGTGTCGACGGTCGCCGCGATGCTCGCGTTCTTCGCCGGGCTCGAGCGGCTGGGGGCCGCGCGCACGTCGATGCTGTCGACGCTCGAGCCGGTCGTGACGGTCGCGCTCGCGGCGCTGCTGTTCGGCGAGGCGCTGTCGCCGTTGCAGTGGATCGGCGGCGTCGCGATCCTCGCGGCCGTGCTCGCGCTCGTGCGCGCGGGCGGCGCGGCGGCCGACGACGCGACGGCGACGTCCAACGCATAGCAGGGCAGGGACAAGCCGCGGGCGCCGCAATGGCGTCCGCTGGTCGTGCCGCGCGCACGAGCGCACGAGCGGCACGAGCGGCCGCGTGCAGTGCGTCAGCCGCGGCTGACGCTCACTCGTTCGGCGGCGGCGTCTTCGGCCGGAATTCGCACAGCGGCTCGATCACGCAGTGCCAGCATTCGGGCTTGCGCGCCTTGCACACATAGCGTCCGTGCAGGATCAGCCAGTGATGCGCGTCCTGCAGGAATTCCTTCGGCGTGAACTTCTCGAGCGCGGCCTCCACGGCCCGCACGTCCTTGCCCGGCGCGAGCCCCGTGCGGTTCGCGACGCGGAAGATGTGCGTGTCGACCGCGATCGTCGGCTGGCCGAACGCAGTGTTCAGCACGACGTTCGCGGTCTTGCGGCCGACGCCTGGCAGGCTCTCGAGCGCTTCGCGATCGGCCGGCACCTCGCCGTCGTAGCGCTCGAGCAGGATGTTGCACGTCGCGATCACGTTCTTCGCCTTGGTGCGGTACAGGCCGATCGTCTTGATGTAGTCGGCGACGCCTTCTTCACCGAGCGCGACGATTTGTCGCGGGGTGTTCGCGACCGGGAACATCTTGCGCATCGCCTTGTTGACCGACACGTCGGTCGCCTGCGCGGACAGCATCACCGCGATCAGCAACTCGAACGGCGTCGTGTATTCGAGCTCGGTGGTCGGATGCGGATTGAGGCTTTGCAGCGTTTCGTAGATCGCGCGTCGTTTCGTGGCGTTCATGGACGGTTCTTGTCGGGCGGCGCGGACGGGCCGTTCCGGTCGTCGTGATTCGGATCGTCGCGGGTGTCGCCGGCGGCCTCGGCGTCGCGCTGCGCCTGCTGTTCGGCGAGCCGCTTGCGGCGGGCTTCGGCCGCATCGATCTGCGCCTGCACGGCCGCGCTCACGCCTTCGGTGTTCTTCGGCCCGGCGCCTTGCCCGGACAGTTCTTCCTTCTTCTTGCGTGCGCGTTCGAGCGCGGCGGCGATGATCGCGCGCTTCTTCGCGTCGGCGTCGTCGGCCGGGGCAGCGCCCGGTGCGCCCGGCTGTTCCGCGGCCGGCGCAGCCTTGGCCGCGCCGGCGCCGGCGCCGGCGCTGGCCGCGCGGCGGGCGGCGGCGCGCGCCTCGGCGGCCTCGCGTTCGCGACGCTGGCGCGCGAGCCGGCGGTCGTGGCGCTCGCGCGCGGCGTCCGCCTGTTCCTGCGACCACGCGTCCCAGCCGGTGCGCTCGTCGGTCACGGGGACCATCGCGATGCAGTCGACCGGGCAGGGCGGTACGCACAGGTCGCAGCCCGTGCACAGCGATTCGACGATCGTGTGCATCTGTTTCGGTGCGCCGATGATCGCGTCGACCGGGCACGCCTGCATGCACAGCGTGCAGCCGATGCACAGGCTTTCGTCGATGAACGCGACGGCGCGCGGATGCTCGGCGCCGTTGACGGGATTCAGCGGGATCACGGGCTTGCCGAGCAGGCGCGCGAGGCGCGCGATGCCTTCGGCGCCGCCGGGCGGGCACTGGTTGTAGTTCGCGTCGCCGGCGGCGATCGCTTCGGCGTACGGACGGCAGCCGTTATAGCCGCACTTCGTGCATTGCGTCTGGGGAAGCAGATCTTCGATGCGATCCGCGAGGGTCTTGGAATCGGTCACGGTGACAACGGGCGCAGCAGCGCCGAATGGCTCTCGGCCGCGTCTGGCGCGGCCGGAAAGGTTTGCCAAACCTCGATTATCGCCGATTTCCCGCATTGCGCTGGACGCTGTCTGTGCGCATAATCGAACCGCTTTTTTGCAGGGGCTCAGCAGGAGGGCGGCCGCATGCGGCGCGCTCGTTCCAGGGCAGCCGGCGCCGAGGCGGTGGGGGTGCCGGTCCGGATCAGGATCACGCGGCTCACATAGCAAAACGCCACCATGAATCAGCCAAAAATCAAAAGAGATCCTGAAGGTACACGCCGCCGCATCCTGATGGCGGCAGCCGAAGAGTTCGCGGGTGGAGGGCTGTTCGGCGCACGCGTCGACCAGATCGCGCGCCGGGCCGAGACCAACGAGCGCATGCTCTATTACTACTTCGGCAGCAAGGAGCAGCTGTTTACGGCCGTGCTCGAACACGCGTTCTCCGCGCTGACCGAGGCCGAGCGCGTGCTCGACCTGGATGGCGTGGCGCCCGTCGAGGCCGTCACGCGGCTCGCGCATTTCGTGTGGGACTACTACCGCGATCATCCCGAGCTGCTGCGGCTCATCAACAACGAGAACCTGCACGAAGCGCGCTACCTGCACAAGTCGACGCGGATCCGCGAGATGATGTCGCCGATCGTCGCGAAGCTCGGCAACGTGCTGATGCGCGGCCAGAAAGCCGGGCTGTTCCGCAGCGACGTCGATCCGCTGCGCTTCTACGTGACGCTGTCGGGGCTCGGCTATTACATCGTGTCGAACCGCTTCACGCTCGCCGCGACGCTCGGCCGCGACTTCAGTGAAGCCGACGAGCGCGCGGAGATGGTCAGGATGAACACCGAGTTGCTGCTCGCGTATCTGCTGCGGCGCTGAGTCGACGAACCGTCGAACCGACGCGCCGATGAACCGACGCGTCGATGAATCGATGAGTCGCCGCGAGCGCGACCGCCGGATAAAAAAACGCCGCCGTGCGCAAGCACCGGCGGCGTTTTTGCGTCGGGACGCGGTGCGTCAGGCGGCCTTGCGCGCCCGCGCGGGCTTGGCGCGCGTGCTGCCTGCGCGTTTCGCGGCAGGTGCGGCCTTCGCGACGGCCGTCCTGGCGGGGGCGACCGTCACGGCCGGCGCTTTCGGGCGCGTGCGCTTCGCGGCGGTGGCGCGCGCCGTCGTTTCAGGCTGCGGCGTGGCGGCCGGCACGGCGCCGATCGTGGTCGCGTCCTGTGCATCGGGAGGCAACTTCGTCGTGCCGTTCTTCGGTTCCGGCGCATGCTCGCGGATGAAGTCGCGCAACTGCGGATAGATGATCGTGCGCCAGCGGCGGCCGGAGAAGATCCCGTAGTGACCGCACTTCTCGGCGGTCAGGCTGCGGCGGTCGTCCTGCGGGATGCCCGTGCACAGCTCATGCGCGACGTGCGTCTGGCCGCTGCCCGAGATGTCGTCGAGTTCACCCTCGATCGTCATCAGCGCGGTGTGCTTGATGTCCTGCGGACGCACGCGCTCGCCTGCGACATCCCACGTGCCTTCCGCGAGCCGGAATTCCTGGAACACGACGCGGATCGTCTCGAGGTAGTACTCGGCCGCCATGTCGAGCACCGCGTTGTACTCGTCGTAGAAGCGGCGGTGCGCCTCGGCGTCGTCCTCGTCGCCGCGCAGCAGGCTCTGGTAGAAGTCCCAGTGCGATTGCGCGTGACGTTCCGGGTTCATCGCGACGAAGCCCGTGTGCTGCAGGAAGCCCGGATACACGTGGCGGCCTTCGCCCGGATAGTTCGCGGGCACCGTGTGGATCACGTTGTTCTCGAACCACGCGGTCGAGTGTTGCGTAGCCAGCGAATTCACCGACGTCGGGCTGCGGCGCGCGTCGATCGGGCCGCCCATCATCGTCATCGTGAGCGGCGTGTCCTCGCCGCGGCTCGCCATCAGCGAGATTGCCGCGAGCACCGGCACGGTCGGCTGGCACACGGAGATCACGTGCAGGTTGCGCGCGCCGATGTGGCGGATGAATTCCTGGATGTACGCGATGTAGTCGTGCAGGTGGAACGGGCCGACCTCGACCGGCACCATCCGCGCATCGATCCAGTCGGTGATGTACACCTTGTGATCCTGCAGCAGCGTGCGCACGGTGTCGCGCAGCAGCGTCGAGTGGTGGCCCGACAGCGGCGCGCAGACCAGCACGACCGGTTCGTCCTTCAGCTGCGTGACGGCATCGGCGTCGTCCGAATAGCGCTTGAAACGCAGCAGCCGGCAGAACGGCTTCTCGATGATCGTCTGCTCGACGATCGGGATGTTGTGGCCGTCCTTGACGATCTGGTGAATGTTGAATTCGGGCTTCTCGTAATCCTTGCCGAGCCGGTACATCAGTTCGTACGCGGCGGCCATCCGCGGTGCGCCGGGCATCAGCGAGAACGGGCTGGACGGATTGGCGAACGACTTGGAGGCGGCCTGGGCCCAGGCCGTGAGCGGGCTCAGCATCGCCCGCTGGAATTCGTGCAGTTGGTAAAGCATGCAGACTACTCCCGCTTGGGGGACGGTGCGCAGGGGCGTGTGGCGTCGCGGCGTGCCGTGTGGGTCAGCGACCGGCCATGTTGCAGTGCGGCCGGACAATCGAGTCGATCATATCGGACAACGATCAATGTTGCAATGCAACATTTTTCCGATTTTTCATCAAACGTTTGCGAATTGACGATCTCTGAAGAAGCCGCTCCACCCCCGGTCAGCGCCCCGTCGCCACGGCCGGCGCCGGCTGGCCGGCCGCGCGCGCCATCGCTTCTTCGTGGTGCATCAGGTTCATCGCGGTATGCACGAGCGCCACGTGCGAGAACGCCTGCGGGAAATTGCCGACGAGCCGGCCATCGACCGGATCGTATTCCTCGGCGAGCAGCCCGAGGTCGTTCGACAGCGCGAGCAGCCGGCTGAACAGCCGGTGCGCGTCGTCGATCCGGCCGAGCAGCGCGTAGTTGTCGACCAGCCAGAAGCTGCACGCGAGGAACGTGCCTTCGCCCGGCGGCAGGCCGTCGTCGTACTCGGTCGTGCGGTAGCGCATCACGAGGCCGTCGTGCAGCAATTCCCGCTCGATCGCGTCGACCGTGCCGACGATGCGCGGGTCTTCCGGCGGCAGGAAGCCGAGCAGCGGCAGCAGCAGTACGCTCGCGTCGAGCTCGTCGCTGCCGTAGCTCTGGGCAAACGCCTGTTTGCCTTCATGCCATGCGTTGTCGCACACGTCCGCGTGGATCCGGTCGCGCAGCGCGCGCCAGCGGTCGAGCGACGCGGGCAGCCGGAACATCTCCGCCGACTTGATCGCGCGGTCGAACGCGACCCACGCCATTACCTTCGAGAACGTGAAGTGGCGGCGGCCGCCGCGCGTCTCCCAGATGCCCTCGTCGGGTTCCCGCCAGATCTTCTCGAGATGGTCGAGCAGCGAGCACTGGACGGACCACACCGTGTCGTCGGCCTGCAGGCCGCCCACGCGCGCGAGGTGCAGCGCGGCCATCACTTCGCCGAACACGTCGAGCTGGAGCTGGTTCGCGGCGCCGTTGCCGACGCGCACCGGTTTCGAATCCTGGTAGCCGGGCAGCCAGTCGAGCTCCATTTCCGGCAGCCGGCGCTCGCCCGCGATCCCGTACATGATCTGGATCTGCTCGGGCGAGCCGGCCATCACGCGGCCGAGCCACGTGCGCCACGCGCGCGCCTCGTCGTAATAGCCGCCGCGCATCAGCGCGAGCAGCGTGATCGTCGCGTCGCGCAGCCAGCAGTAGCGGTAGTCCCAGTTGCGGTTGCCGCCGATCTTCTCGGGCAGCGACGTGGTCGGCGCCGCGACGATGCCGCCGGTCGGCTCGTACGCGAGCGCCTTCAGCGTGATCAGCGAACGGCGCACGGCGGCCGCGTAGCGGCCCTGCACCTGGCAGCGGCCCGACCATTCGAGCCAGTAGTTCTCGGTGCGCGCGAGCATCGACAGCGGATCGCGCGCGGGCGGCAGCCGCAGGTGCGACGCCGCATAGCTGAGCGAAAACGGCACACGTTCGTCGGCGCTCACCGTGAATTCCGCGAGCGTATGGAGGTTCTTGCCGGTGAGCGGCACCGGCGTGCGCAGCACGACGGTATCGGGGCCGGCGATCGCCTTCATGCCGTCCTCGCGCGTCAGCTGCGTGACCCACGGGATCGAGAAACCGTAGTCGAAGCGCAACACCAGTTCCATGCGCATCTTCATCGTGCCGTGGCGGCCGACGACGATCCTCACCAGTTCGGACCAGCCGTTGCCGGGCGGCATGAAGTCGATCACGGTGACCGCGCCGTCGGCGCTTTCGTAGTCGGTTTCGAGGATCAGCGTGTCGCCGCGATAGCGGCGCGTCGTGTGCGTGATCGCGGCGTCGGCGGCCGGCGCGAGCAGCCAGCGGCCGTGCTCGGGCGTGCCGACCAGCGCCGCGAAACAGGCGCCCGAATCGAAGCGGGGCCAGCACAGCCAGTCGACGGAGCCGTCTTTCGAGATCAGCGCGGCAGTGTGGCCGTCGCCGACGAGGGCGTAGTCTTCGATCAGGGCGGGCATGGGCAAGCGGTCCTTGGATATTCGAGTTCACGATGCAGGGCTGCGGCGCCCGGGCTTCACGCGCCGGCGTCGCGCCCCGTATACTCGCCCGGGCGGCGGAGCGCATGAACGGCCGGCGTTTCGTCCTATCTCAACACTTGACGCGACTCGATGCAAGGAGGATTCAATGCCCAACCGTTTACGCGAGCGTGACGCGCGCGCTTCGACACGAGGGTTCCCGCTTAGGTTCGCTCACTGGATGAAAGGTTTCGCGCTCGTGCTTTCCTTGTCCGCGACCCACGCCTTCGCACAACAATCGCCGGCACCGGCCGACGGCGTCTACAACCTGCTCGTCGGCACCTATACGGGGCACGGCAGCGACGGGATCTACGTGTACCGCTTCGATACGAAAACGGGCAGCATCGCGCCCGTGTCGTCGGCGAAGACCGTGAATCCGTCCTACCTGTTGCCGAGCCGCGACGGTCGCACCGTCTACGCGGTCAACGAACTGCCCGGCGACAACGGGCCGGCCGCGCAGCGCGGCGGCATCAGCGCGTTCGGCTTTGATCCGAAGACGGGGGCGCTCACGTTCATCGACCGCGTGTCGTCGGAAGGGAACGATCCTTGCTATCTCGCGCTGTCACCGGACGGCAAGTACCTCGTCACGGCCAACTACTCGGTCGCGGCCGATCCGGGCGGCAGCTTTGCCGTGTTCCCGATCCGCGACGGCGGCGCGGCCGGCCCGGCCGTGCTGACGGTGCATCACGAGGGCACGGGGCCCGTGAAGGGGCGCCAGGATGGCGCGCACGTGCACTCGACGGTGTTCTCGCCCGACGGCCGCTACCTGTTCGTGCAGGACCTCGGCGCGGACAAGCTCTACGGCTACCGCTACACGGTGGACGGCAGCCGCGGGCTGATCAGCCCGACCGACACGCGCTACACGCCGGTGAAGGCCGGCTCCGGCCCGCGTCACATGGTATTCAGCGCCGACGGCCGGTTCGCGTACGTGACGAGCGAACTCAACGCGTCGGTCGAGGTGTTCGGCTACCGCGACGGCAAGCTGACGCCGGTCGAGACGCTGCCGATGACGGTGCCGGGCTTCAAGGGCAAGGTCGGCGGCGGCGCGCTCCACCTGTCGCCGGACGGCCGCTTCCTGTACGCGAGCAATCGCGGCGACGTGAACGAAATCGTGATCTACGCGGTGAACCAGGCCGACGGCCGGCTGAAGACCGTCGGGCGCCAGTCGAGCCTCGGCAGGACGCCGCGTGAATTCCTGATCGACCCGACCGGCAAGTGGCTGATCGTCGGCAACCAGGACAGCGACACGTTCTACGTGTTCAGCCGCGATGTCGAAACGGGGCAGCTCGGCGCGAATCCGCAGAAGGTCGTGGTCGGCAGCCCGGTCGACTTCAAGCTGGTGCCGGCGGCGCTGTAAATCGCCGTCCATCAAAAAAGGGCGCTGCCGAGGCAGCGCCCTTTTTCGTCCGGGCGGCCGCTTGCGCGGGGCGCCCGGATCGATCGTCGGCGGCCGTGCTGCCGCCATGCTCAGTCGGCCGCCGCCGGCACGAGCACCTCGCGGCTGCCGTTGATGCCCATCGGCGACACCAGTCCGGCCGCCTCCATCTGCTCGACGAGGCGCGCGGCGCGGTTGTAGCCGATGCGCAACTGGCGCTGCACCGACGAGATCGACGCGCGCCGCGTGCGCACGACGAACGCGACCGCTTCGTCGTACAGCGGATCGGCTTCCGCATCCGGCGCTTCGCCGAACAGGTCCTGCGTCGCACCGTCGGCGGCCGGGCCGTCGAGAATTCCTTCCTCGTACTGCGGCTCGCCGAACTGCTTCAGGTATTCGACGATCCGGTGCACTTCCTCGTCCGCGACGAACGCGCCGTGCACGCGCTGCGGGTAGCCCGTGCCCGGCGGCAGGAACAGCATGTCGCCCTGGCCGAGCAGCGATTCGGCACCCATCTGGTCGAGGATCGTGCGCGAGTCGATCTTCGACGACACCTGGAATGCGACGCGCGTCGGGATGTTCGCCTTGATGAGGCCGGTGATCACGTCGACGGACGGGCGCTGGGTCGCGAGGATCAGGTGGATGCCGGCCGCGCGCGCCTTTTGCGCGAGACGGGCGATCAGCTCCTCGATCTTCTTGCCGGCGACCATCATCAGGTCGGCCAGCTCGTCGATCACGACGACGATCAGCGGCAGCTTCGACAGCGGCTCGGGATCGTCGGGCGTCAGCGAGAACGGGTTGCCGATCTTCTTTTCCTTCGCCTCCGCGTCGCGGATCTTCTGGTTGAAGCCCGCGAGATTGCGCACGCCGACGGCCGACATCAGCCGGTAGCGTTTCTCCATTTCACCGACGCACCAGTTCAGTGCGTTCGCCGCGAGCTTCATGTCGGTGACGACCGGCGCGAGCAGGTGCGGGATGCCTTCGTAGACCGACAGCTCGAGCATCTTCGGATCGATCATGATCAGCCGCACGTCCTCGGGCGTCGCCTTGTACAGCAGCGACAGGATCATCGCGTTGATCGCGACCGACTTGCCCGAACCCGTCGTGCCGGCGACCAGCATGTGCGGCGCCTTCGCGAGATCGGTGACGACCGGGTGGCCGGTGATGTCCTTGCCCATCGCGATCGTCAGCTGCGACGCCGAATGCTGGTACTGGCGCGACTCGAGGATTTCCGACAGGCGGATCATCTGGCGTTTCGCGTTCGGCAGCTCGAGGCCCATGCAGGTCTTGCCGGGAATCGTCTCGACGACGCGGATCGACGTGAGGCCGAGGCCGCGCGACAGGTCCTTCATCAGGCCGACGATCTGGCTGCCGCGCACGCCGAGCGCGGGTTCGATCTCGAAGCGCGTGATCACCGGGCCGGCCGATGCGCCGACCACCGTCACCGGCACCTTGAACTCCTGCAGGCGCTGCTCGATGACCTGGGCCGTCTGCGCGAGGTGTTCCTCGGTGATCGTTTCGACGTCGTCGGACGCGGGCTCGAGCAGGTCGAGCGTCGGCAACTCCACGTTGAACGACGCGGGTGCGTGGAATTCGAACGCGTTCGGGCGCGGCTGGCGCGCGGGTGCGGCCGATGCGTCGGCGGCCGGGGCGCCCGATTCCGCCGGTGCCGGCGGCACGGTGGCCGCGGGAGGCGTTGCGGTCGGAAGCGGCACGGTCGTGGCGGCCGGGATCGTGATGCCGGTTGTCGTGGGCGTCGTGCCGATGTCGGACATCGACCAACTCGCCGGCGCAGCGGCGGGAGCCGGCGGGGTCGTGAACGACGGGGCCTGCGGCAGCGGTGCGGACGCGATGGATTGCGCCGGTGTCGCCGTGTCGACGGATCCGCCCGGCACGGAGTAGGTCGGCAATGCCGAGACCGACGGGGGCGCGGAAGTCGGCGACGCGGCCGGTGCCGTCGCGGCCGGGGCAGCGGCGAAGGAGGCTGGCGCGCCATTTGTCGCGGCAGGCGTGGCGCCGAACGCGGCGGGCGCGGCAACGGCGACCGTGTTCATCGGGGCGAGTGCGCCGGAAGACGGTGTCGGGGCGATGGCAGTGGCAGCGACAGGCGCGGCGCCGGTTGTCGTCTGCGTCGCTCCAGTCGTCGCGGCCGGCACACCGAATGCCGAACCGTCAGGCATGCGGGTGGTCGATGCTGCCGAAGGCGTCGCCGATGCGGTCGACGCTGCGGCCAATGCGCTGCCCGACGAGGCGAAAGACGCGGCGGCAGGCGACACCGGCGTGCGTTGCACAGGTTGCGATCCGGTTGCGCTGAAGGACGTGCCGGTCGATGCAGGCGCCGTGGCGGCTGCCACGGTCGGCGCGGATGCGAAAGGCTGCGCGGTGGCCGGGCCGGAAGCGCCCGCCGCAGACGTCAGGGCGGAAGCCGCAGCCGCTGCGTTTTGCGCGGCCGCAAAAGGTTGTGCCGTTGTCATGCCGGCAAACGCAGGCGCTGCGGCGACAGGCGTGCTGTTCGGCGTGTTCGCGGGCACCGGCGCGGCAGAACCGGATGCGCTGCCGACGGGCGACGACGCGTCAGCTGCCGAGGTCGTCTGCGCACCAGCGAAGGGCTCAGCGGACAACGGCTTCGACCATGATGCGGAGGAGGCAGCGGCGTCGACGGACGCAGGTTGCATGGCCGCGGCGGCCGGTGTCACCGTTGCCGCCGCCGCCGCCGCCGCCGCCGCCGCCGCCGCCGCCGGTGCCGGTGCCGGTGGCGTGGCGCGTTGCATGCCTGCAGGCAACGGAGCGGTTTCGCTACCGTGCTTTGCTGCCGCGTGCCAGACCGTTCCCGTCACGGCGCCGGCCGGTGCCGTGTTCGACGCGGCCGAGGCTGCCGTCGTCGCTGCTGCGACGGGCACTGCATCGGCACGCGGCTGCGTCGGCGTTGCCGCGATCGACGAAGCGGAGAGGGGAGGCGGCGTGACCGGCTGGACCGGCTTCACGACATCCTGCGTCGCGTGCGTGTGTTCTTTCGCGACGACCGATACGGCGGTATCGGCAAGCGCCGGAGCTTGCGATTGGATCTGGCCGGCAATTCCGGCGGCCGTTGCCGCATCCTTCGCATCGACGGTGCGGCCCGTGGCGCTCACGGTCGACGTGACAGCGGCCGAAGGCGTACCGACCGCTGCGCTCGCGGCCACCGACTCATCCGCGTCCGACGGTGGCGCGGCAATCGGGCTTTCATGCGGCGCGCCGAGCCTGGAAACCGGCGGGCTGACGATGTCTTCCCAAGGCGCAAAGTCGATCGGGGCATCGAATGCCGGCGCGGCTGGTGCATCGGCGCCATGCCGATGCTCGCGGTCCGCGTGACGCGTCGGCGCATCGGTTTCGACGCCGGGATCCGGCATGGCATGCCGCACGGCCTCGTCGAACACCGGAGTACCCGTATCGACAGCAGGCACGCGCACGCCCGGCTCGGCCGGCATGAACGCATCCAGCACGATCGGTGCGTCGTCGGATGGCGTCACGGCCTCGTCGAATGCCACGCCATCCGTATCGACAGCAGGCACGCGCATGCTCGGCTCCGCCGGCATGAATGCATCCAGCACGATCGGTGCGTCGTCGGACGCCGGCGCCGCTTCGTGCGCATCCCGACGCCCTGCGTCCTGGGGCGCGGCCTGGCGCGCGTCCGGAACGACCGCGGCCGGTACGGCCGTCGACGCCGACGCGGCGACGCTGCCCGCCGCTGCAACCGCGCCGGCCACGGTCGCCGCGGCGGCCGGCGCCGACGACGCGTCGGCCTGCCGCACACCGTCCAGCGTCGCCCACTGCGCGGTACTGGCTTCGATCGAGCGCAGCGTGTCGTGAACGCTCGGTGCCGGCGTGATCGGCTCCGCGGGCTGTTGCACCCACGCGTAGAGCGGCGCGCGTGCCGGGGCCGGCGGCGCGGGGCGGCGTCGTGCGGCGTCCGGCGACTGGCCGGCGGCGCCGACGCCCGTCACCGGGCGGGCGTGCGTGCGCGGCGGCGTCGCGGC